>JABDOO010000029.1 GCA_013043295.1 Candidatus Nitrosopumilus sp. | reverse complement strand
CAGGCTCAATGTCTCTTGAGGATGATTTGAATGATTATGTTGCAGAGGGTGTTGAAGCTATGGTTCCATACAAAGGGACTGTAACTGATATTCTAAAACAATTAACCGGTGGAGTTCGTTCTGGTTTAAGTTATTGTGGTGCTCACACTATCCCGCAAATGCAAGAGAATGCAGAATTTATCAAAATGTCAAGAGCTGGATTTGCAGAAAGTCAGCCACACGATGTTTCTTTAATGTAGATAATTTTTTAAACAGTATCTAGAGTTATTCCAGTATATGTTATCCAAAAGAACTATTATTGGATTAATCGTTGGTAGCGCAATTATTGCCATTGGAGGTTATTCTTTACTTACCCATCTTGGAACAATTACGATTTACGAGGATTACTATGTAGGAGTAGGAGATTCTACATCTTATACAATTCCAGCCCCTGATCATTCAGCACAACATTTAGAGATCAGTGGTGCATCATTTGATCTTAATCTCAAAAGTCCCGGTGTCGGATTAAAGATTCCCTCTAATAGTTCTGATCCTATCAGTGGTTCTAATACAATGGAATCATTCAAAGATCGAATCGATGATCCTTTGGTAATAGATTGGACTCATTTGGAAGATGGTGAAACCAAAATCCTCATTCAAAATACTGGTGATTCAGAGTTACATATCACTGGAGAGTTAATTAGAAGTTCTGATCCAATATGGTTTACTTTTGATCTTATGGTCATTACATCTGGAATGGTGATTATAGGATTTAGTATGGGTTTTACTTTAAGAAAGCCTAAAGGATTTTAGCTGAAGGGTACGAACCCAAAATTTTCATAAATAGAGTTTCACCTTGAATTTTTTTCAACATCTCTGAAATCTTTTCATTACTTTCATGCCCCTCAAAATCTACATAGAAATTGTATTCCCATGTATTTTCTTGAGTAGGTCTTGATTCTATCTTTGTCAGATTAACATTATTTTTATGAAAATTCTCAATTATTCTAAATAATGAGCCTGGTTCATGTTTTATTGAAAAAATAATCGAAGTCTTGTCGTTTTTTGTTTCAGGACTATTTTCTTTTGATAAAATCAAAAATCTAGTATAATTATTGAGGTTATTTGCAATATTTTCTTGAATTACAGGCATCTCATATCGTTTTGCAGCATCTTTACTTGCAATGCATGCACAATTTTTTTTGTTTAGTTCTTTTACCATTTTTACACTTCCTGCAGTATCATAGGTTGGAATTGTTTTCATGTTATGCTCTTCGATAAATTTTCTACACTGGCCTAATGCTTGTGGATGAGAATATACTGTGTCTACTTCATCACTGGAACCAATTCCAATTAGACAGTGCTCAATTCTATGATAAATTTCCCCTGTGGCCTTGAGAGGAGTTGAGTATAGCAAATCATAACTCTCACCAACACTACCTTCAATAGAATTCTCTACTGGTAAAACAGAATACTGTGTTTTATCATTTGATGTACTCTCTAATACTTCTGCAAATGTTGCTAGAGGGACTGTTTCTATTTGTTCATTAAAAAATGATCTTCCTGCTGCTTCACTATAAGCCCCTCGTTCACCTTGGAACGAAACCTTTTTCATTTCTTATCCTCTTAAATTTACGAAATCACTATTTCCAAAGTTTGCAGAAAGTTTTCGCTCATCAATCCATGCACAATCTGTACATTTTATTGCATCACGCATTGGAACAACCTTTCCTCCACATTTTCTACATTTAGTAAATAAGATACCTAGATTTGGTTCATTAATTGCAGCATGAATAGTGCCATTTAGGTGATTTAGAATTTTTAATGTAACTATATCATTTACTAGTGCTACATTTCTAATTCTTAAATTTCGAGTTGAACATACACATTCTACTTTAGATGTAGTTGGTTTTCCGTTAATGTAATCAATTGAAACTGCAATCATAGATGACATAACTGCAGCAACTGTACCAATTATGATATCCCCTACTTTTGGAATGGATAATAGTTTTGGATGATTTACGTTTGCAGTTCGTGATTCTTTGTCTATATCTTTCTCTCCTATTGTTGCTGCTCTGACCATATCTCCATCGTCAAATGCATTATTGCCAGCCTCATATTCTTCAATAGATGCTATTTTGTCACCTGGAAAGATTGCATTTTCAGACATAATGAGAATTTTGTTTTTATGATTATAATTGTTTGTGGTTTTGAGGATGTTGATAAATCATATATCTTCATAAATTAGATGAAAATCATGAAAGCCCTAGTATATGATCATTATACAGATGATGATGATTTTTCAAAGATCTTACAAATTAAAGATATTCCTAAGCCTGAACCAAAATCCAATGAAGTGATAATTAAAGTAAAAGCTGCTGCTCTAAACTATGATGATATTTGGGGTATGAGGGGAAAACCTCTAGCAATCCCATTACCTCATATTTCTGGAACCGATGCTGCTGGTGAAGTAACAGCCATTGGTAGTGATGTTAAAAATATCAAAGTTGGAGATAGAGTTGTTTCACATGGAAACATGTCTTGTAGAGTTTGTAAAGCATGTACAAGTGGCAGAGAATTTGATTGTAAAAAACGAACAATTTGGGGTTTTGAAACAGGTCCACTTTGGGGAGGATATTGTGAATTTACACATCTTCCAGAAGTTAATGTTGTAAAAATTCCAGAAGGTGTATCTTTTGATCAAGCAGCAGCTGCATCAATGACTTTGTTGACGTCATGGCATATGTTAGTAGGTAGAGCAAAAATTCAACCAGGCCAAATAGTTTTGATAATGGGTGGTAGTTCTGGAGTTGGTAATTATGGAATTCAAATCGCCAAACTTTTTGGTTGTACTGTTATAGCTACTGCTAGTCCTGATAAATTAGATAAACTATTAGAACTTGGAGCAGATTTTGCTGTAGATCATAGAAAAGAAGATTGGCATAAAGAAGTAAGAGCAATTGCAAAAAATATTCCAAAACCCTCAGGAGATGCTCCCGGTCTAGATGTAATTTTTGAGCATATTGGTGGTACTCATTGGAATAAAGAATTAACCTTACTAAATTATGGTGGAACAATAATAACTACTGGTGCAACTACTGGTTATAATGCAAAGACTGATTTGCGTCATATCTTCTTCAAGGGAATAAACATTTTAGGCTCCACACAAGGAACAAGGGCTGAACTAGAACAAGGTCTATACTGGATGTCACAAGGCAAAATAAAGTCAATAATTGATTCTGTGTATTCTTTAGAAAAAGCTGCTGAAGCCCATACAAAAATGCTCAAAGGTAAAGGATTATTTGGAAAAATCTTAATGAAACCTGAGTCATAATTGATATGGAAGATCCAAAAACAAACTCAATTTTAGATGAAGGAAATAGATTATTTCTTCAAGGAAAACTTGTAGAGGCAATATCATATTATGATAAAATTTTGATTGATAATCCACAACACCTGAGTTCTCTTAACAATAAAGGATACGCACTAAGCAAACTAAAAGATTACAGTGCCGCTATGAAATGCTATGATGCTGCATTAGAAATATCTCCTGAGGATCTGTCTGTACTTGTTAACAAAATATCATCATTTCGCAAACAAGGAAAATTTACTGAAGCGCTATCCATTTGTGATGATATTTTAAAAAACAATCCAAAATTCAATATTGCTCTATATCACAAGGAACGAATTTTATTTTCTATGGGTAATTTTGATGAATCTATTTCATGTTGTAATGCAATATTAGATGATTACCCTGAAAATGGAGACGTATTATTTGATAAATCATGCAGTTGTGCAATGCTATCAAAAAATGATGAAGCCCTTGATTTACTTGAGCATGCAATATCTCAAGGGAAACAATACAAAATTAAAGCTAAAAAATCAAAATCATTTGAAATTTTTTTAGATAATCCTAGATTTCAAAAATTAATGTTATAACTATAACCAATGTGGGATTTCTAAATATTCATCAATACTTTCTTTTCTTAAAATTTTGAGAAGAGCGTTTGCTTGTGGAGTAGATAAAACAGGCTTGTCAAACTGGTTATCGGTAGAAATTCGTGGACATGCAACTTGAATAAATGCATCAATTCCTTTAAGATTCCTTAATCTATCATTTGTAATGTCAGTTAATGCAAATAACTGAACATCTTTACCTTCTGCTTCTAATTCTTTTTTTATTTTTAATGCAAAAACCTTTGATAATTGCCCTTCTTTCAGTCCTACAATAACACCAAATGATTGAGCCTCAGCAGCTTTGTATATTGCAAGAGTAGCTTTCTTTTTTAATTTCTGTGCAAATTCTGTAACTTCTCTTACTTCGTTAAAGTATGGATCCAAAACATAAGTTGGTAAGTTTGTTGATAATGCAATTCCTGCTGCATGAAAATTACTCTGTCCCAAAAAAACATAGGCATCTACTTCTTTTTTTAAAGCTGTTGCCGGATAAAATTCACAACCAAAAACTTGACCGTCATTTAATTGACCCTTCCCTTTTCCAATTTTTACTTTAATTCCATTTTCTGTTAATATTTTTTCTACTTTGTCAACTTGATGTAGATGCTGACTATCTGTTACAAGTGAAATTGTTTTTCCGTGTAAGATTTCAGGACATTTTTTTGCAACACTGTCAAATTCAACATCATCAAAAGCATCAATTAAAACTAGATTTTTTTCTAATGATTCAGTGTTAATCGTATGTCCTATGTTAAATTGAATTTCTGAGCCGAGAACTTTGGCACCATTTGTATTGAGATCACATGTTCCCCACGTTGTATCTGCTAGTACGTATGCAGGAATACCGAATTTCTCAGTTATTTTCGTTGCCGTTTCCTGAACTTGAGGTAATATCCCATCTGGACCATTTAATGAAACTGATGCTGGATTTTTTTCTTCTATTTCTTTGAAAATTCTTTTCTCATCGACTATAATCAATTCAGCTTGCAATATTGCATTATTAATTTAAATCAACTGTATCTTACAACAAGTAAAAATGTCTCAGATTGCTAACAAAGTTATGAGCAAAGAAACTGTTCTTAATGTTGGGTTTGATGATACTGATTCTCCCAAAGGCATGTGTACAACATTTTTGGCTTACAAAATTGTTGATTTACTAAAAAAACAAAAAACAGAATTTTTGGATTTTCCTAGATTGATTCGATTCAATCCGAATATTCCTTGGAAAACAAGAGGAAATGGGGCAGTTTCTATGAAAATAAAGACAAAAAATCCTACAAAAATAAAAAATCAAATAAAAAATCTTGTTTCTAAATATTCTGATACCAAAAACGGTGCAAATCCAGGACTAGTATTTTTTGAGAGTGATACCATTCCATCAGAATTTACTAAATTTAGCAAATTAGCTTTATGGCAATTGATTAACAGAAAAAATGCAAAAGAATTTGCTAAAAAAAATAATCTTGAAATTTATTATCAAGGTAATGGCCAAGGATTGGTTGGAGCTATTGGTGCTATCGGTTATGATTTTCAAGATCACACTTTAGAACTTTTGAGTTACCGTAAAAAACCAAAGTTTGGAAAAGAAAGAAAAATTTCTACTGATAGTGTAAAAAATATGCAGGAAAAAACTTTCCCTGATACTTTCAATAGTTTTGACACTAAGAAAGGACGAATTTTAATTACTCCTCATGGCCCTGATCCAGTTTTCTATGGTGTAAGGGGTGAAAATGTAGATTCTTTAGTTTATGCAACTAAAATTCTAAAAACTTCTGAAAAATTAGATGGCTATATGATATTCAAATCCAATCAAGGAACAGGTGATCATTTGAAAAACGAATTAAATTTTGAAAATATGAAACCATATGCTTCAGGAAAAATTACTGGAATTATTTCTAACAATCCAAAAATTGTAAAGGGAGGACATGTATTTTTCAAAATTACTTCTAATAATCATGAATTTTGGTGTGCTGTTTACAAACCCACTGGAATGACTAACACTGCATCAAGTTTGTTAAAAGGCGATAAAATTTCTGTAGGTGGTGGAGTGAGAAAGGCTTCAAAAAATTATCCTAGAGTAATAAATCTGGAATTTCTTGAGATTATTTCACTTGTAAAGAACATCATCATGTCAAACCCACAATGTAAAAAATGTAATAAAAAAATGAAATCAAAGGGTGTGAATCAAGGATTTCAGTGTATTTTGTGTGGAAATAAAGCATCAAAGAAAATTCCTATTGAAATTTCACGAAAGATCAAAAAACAACTCTATCTTCCAAAAATATCCGCACATAGACATCTAAGTAGACCATTCCAACGAATTGGAGTGAATAATGAGTCTTCAAAATTTAATAAATCAACTTCATGGTTTTGTATCTATAGAAATTAAGTAGCGGGGAGTAGATTTGAACTACTGAACTGCGGGTTATGAGCCCGCCGGGATGACCTGGCTTCCCCACCCCGCTGAACATAAATGAAGTTGAGCCGTATATACGCTTTATCAAATTCTTGAAAGTAATTAATAGGATTTGAAAAGATTGTCTTTTCATGGATAAAAAAATACAAATCGCTGCAATTGTTGTTGCTATAGTATTTTCTGTATTAGTTTTAACATCTCCAAATGATCCGATTCCATTACCCGTACCTAATTCAAATTCAGAAAGTGATTTTGTAACTGTCTTAGCTGAAAATCTAGATAAGCCTCGTGCCATTGCTATTTCAAATGATAGAATTTTTGTTACGGAAAAAGATGGATTGATTAGAGTTGTTCAAAACAATACTTTGTTGGAATCACCACTAGCAACTTTCCGTGGTGCTGATGTTTTTGATGGTGGTCTATTAGGAATTGCACTACATCCAAATTTCCAAAATAATCATATGCTGTATGTATTTTTGACTTATGAAGAAAACAATACTTTGTGGAATAAGATTTTACAGATTACTGAATCTAAAAATAAACTTGTTAGTGCAAAAACTATTTTGGATAAAATTCCAGGATCTTCATTTACAAATGGGGGTTTTATAAAATTTGGACCAGATGACAAATTGTATGTAGGAACAGGAACCGTTTCAGATGCTTCTCACTTACCACAAGATCTTAATTCGCTGTCAGGAAAAATTTTGAGAATAAACGATGATGGTACTATCCCTGAAGATAACCCATTTCCAAATTCACCTGTATACTCATTGGGACATAGAAACCCACAAGGAATAACTTGGGATAATGAAGGAAATTTGTTTGTAGCAGAATTTGGACCTGAAAAAAATGATGAAATAAATCTAATTCAAGCAGGAAAGAACTATGGTTGGCCAGAACAAGAATGTTCTGGAAATGAAAAATTTGAGGATGCAATTCTATGCTATGATCCAAGTATAGAGCCTGGAGGTATCTTGTATTATTCTGGAAAGTCCTTAGATTTTGAGTCTTCTTTCATTATGGCTTCTATGCGAGCTGCAAATCTCTACCAATTGGATTTTGAGGAGGGTCTTGGTTCTCAAAAATCAATACTTAGTGGAATAGGACGTGTACGAGATGTAGTGGAAGGTCAAGATGGAAGTCTTTATGTAATTACTTCAAATACAGATGGAAAAGGTTTTCCAGACAGCATGGATGATAAACTATTGAGGATAGTAAAATAAAATGCCAGATTCATCAATTTCCAAATTCTTTGAAAAATCTAGAAAAGAAAGACTAGAGATTGTTGCAAACTTTGCTAATCTCTCAAATGAAGAATTGAAAATCTTACAAAATGAAAATGGAGGAATATCTTATGAAAAAGCAGACAAGATGGTTGAAAATGCCATTGGTACATTTTCACTTCCATTGGGAATTGCTACGAATTTCAAAATAAATGGAAAAGATTACGTTGTACCTATGGTAATTGAGGAACCATCTGTAATTGCAGCAGCATCAAAGGGAGCAAAAATTGCACGAATCAAAGGTGGTTTTGAAGTTACTGCAAATGAATCATTTAGTATAGGTCAAATACAAATCTTAGATGTTGATATACCTTCAGCTATTGAAAAAATACAAAATTCTACAAATGAAATAATCCAACTAGCCAATTCTAAAAGTAATACTTTATCTAAAATGGGAAAGGGCGCAAAGGAGATCTCTTGCAAAGAGATTGATGCACCATCAGGAAAAATGCTAATCGTTGAACTATTAATTGATGTCGGAGATGCAATGGGTGCAAATGTAACAAATACGATGTGTGAAGCTGTTTCTCCTTTAATAGAAAAAATTACAGGTGGTAGAGCACTACTTAGAATATTATCTAACTATTCTACACGAAGAATAGCTAGGGCAAAAGCTGTATTTGAAAAAGAAGCAGTTGGTGGAGATAAAGTTGTAGATAATATTATTTCAGCATTTGAATTTGCTGATAATGATGTGTATAGAGCTGTAACTCATAACAAGGGTATCATGAATGGAACTATAGCTGTTGCAAATGCCGTAGGTCAAGATAGTAGAGCAATTGAGGCTGCAGCAAATGCATATGCTGC
>JABDOO010000009.1 GCA_013043295.1 Candidatus Nitrosopumilus sp. | reverse complement strand
TTCAAAGTATTTCCGTCTTGATTAATTTCAACTAGAGGAAAACCAGGTTGTTTTAACCAAGTGTTTACCATAGATGAGACAGGCATTTTTGAGGCCTTGCCAATTGCGTTCCACAAATCCTGCCCTTGAGCATTTTGGTATTTGAAATCAGAGAGATACTTTTTCAAACCTTTTTGGAAGTTTGGTTCACCAACATAGTTTTCAAGCATCCTTAGCACACAACCCCCTTTATCATATGATATTGCATCAAAAATTTCTCGAATTTCAGCAGGAGAATTTACAACTACATCAATAGGATGTGTTGTTTTAAGAGAGTCTAACCCCATTGCAACATTCATTGCATCTTCAACAAATTGGTTCCATAGATCCCATTCGGGATAGAATTTATCAACGAACTTTGTTGCCATAAAAGTTGCAAAGCTTTCATTTAGCCACAAATCATTCCACCACTTCATAGTTACAAGATTTCCAAACCACTGGTGTGCAATTTCATGTGAAATCACTTCAGCAATGAATTGTTTGGTTCTAGTGGAAGATGTTTTAGGATCATAAAGCAAAATGGTTTCTCTAAATGTAATTGCTCCCCAATTTTCCATAGCTCCTGCAGCAAAATCGGGCACTGCAATTAAATCTAATTTTGGAAGAGGGTACTTGATTCCAAAATATTTCTCATAGGAAGAAAGTAATTTTTTTCCTAATTCTAATGAGAATTTTCCTTTAGATTTATTTCCCTTTGTTGTAACAACTCTAATCTGTGTTTTTCCAATCTTCCCTTTAAGATATTCAAATTCTCCAACACCAAGATAGATCAAATAGGTTGAGACGATAGGTGTTTTTGAAAAATTATACAATGTTTTGTTACCAATTTTTTTCTTTGACTTTATTGGCATGTTTGAAATTGCTGTGAATTTGTTCTCTGCAATTATAGAAATTTCAAATGTTGCTTTGGCTTGGGGTTCATCCCAGCAAGGAAATGCTCGTCTAGCGTCTGCGGCTTCAAATTGAGTTGTTGCAAGATATTTGGTTTTTCCATTCTGAACATATTGACTTCGATAAAATCCAAGTAAACGATCATTTAAGATTCCTTGAAATTCTATTTCAATGATAATTTTACCTTTAATTTTTTCAGACAGTTTAATTTGTAATTCTTCTTTTTTGTCATTGGTTTTGGTTGAAGATTTAATGATTTTACCTTTAGATTTTACAGTGCAGGAAGTAATTTTTATCTCTGCACAGTCCATAGTGATATGGCTTGTGGCTTTTTTGCAATCAGCGGTAATAATTTCGCTGCCAGTAAAAGTAAATTTTTTGAAATTAGGTTCAAAAATTAATTGATAATTTTTTGGGGTAACGTTCACATTTGAAGTATTTTGATTACACTTTAAGTAGATTTTCTATTGAAAATTATTTCCAAGGATCAGATTTGTCATCCCAGGTGATTGCACCATATCCTTCCAATGAATTACTATTCTTAATGGAAATTAACAGACACTCATCCGAACAATGAGTTAAATCAGGGTTTTTCATGAATTTTTCACAATTTTCACAATACTTTCCCATGTCTCAAATGAATTATTGTTATATTCACAGCAATTCCCTCATGAATCAGTAAAGAATAATTTATTTTAAAAACAAGATACGATTATCAAATTTGATATTATATTAGGAGTCACAGTCAAACCAACTTTATATTTGATCCATCAGAGGTACTTATGAATTGGATTCAACAGTAAAACGTCAACAACATCCACCAAAAAAAGAAAAAACACGGAGTATAACATATCGCCTTCCTGTAAAGCTTGTAGAAGAAATAGAAACCGAAGCAATGAATCACAATATTTCTCATAATGTAATGGCAAGACAAATTTTGGAAAAATATATTCAATGGGACAGATTTGCCGATAAAATTGGCATGATTCCAGTTCCTAAAAAAATTCTAGATACTTTAGGAATCGAGATGAGTGCTCAAGAGATTAATGAAATCATCAATGTAATCAAACCAGTTATCAAAGATACAGTATTGTTCATCAAAGGAAAATATGATTTGAAAAGATGCATTGAAACGCTAGAGGACTATATGCGTGCTTCAGGAATGAAGTCAGATCACAGAATTGAAGGAGAATTACATCATTTTATAATTCAGCATGAATTGGGAAGTAATTGGTCAGTGTTTACAGAGCAATTACTACAAGAAATATTCAAAGAATTTTTACCTGATTCAAAAATGAAATGCCAAACAACAGAATCTACAGTTATTGCAACAATTGCATTAGGTGGAGATTTTAACGAACATGAGTATTAAAAATAAAGATATTTTATCAAATAATTAGAGATACAAATAGAATCTATTCACAAGATAGGAAAAGTATATTGAATTAAGGCTTTACAGATTGTTCTGCCTTCAAACCTTTGTAGCGATTTCTAATTGTAACCTCAGTTACGCCAGCAGCTTCTGCAAGATCACGTTGTGTAATTGATACACCGTTTTTTACACATGACAAATAAAGTGCAGTTGCTGCAAGACCCATAGGATCTTTTCCAGCAGATTCTTTGCGTTCCTGTGCCTCTTTAAGGACTTTAACAGCATATCGTTTAGTTTTTTCAGAAATCTCAAGTTTGCTAGAAATTCTAGCAATACATTGAATGGAATCTACTACTGGCATTTTTAATTCCAATTCATGGTGAAGTAATCTATAACATCTTGCAATATCTTTTCGTTTTACATTAGCAGCATCAGCAACATCCTTTAGTGTTCTTGGAGTTTCAGTATCTCTACATGCTGCATATAATGATGCTGCAATCATTGCAGAGATGGATCTTCCACGAACTAATTTTTTTTCTAAAGCTTTTCGATAAATGTAAGCAGCCTTCTCCAATACATTTGCGGGAATTGAAACTTTATCTTTTAATTTATTTAAATCACTAAGAGCCTGTCTCAAATTTCTATCCACAGGTGCATGGACTTGACTTCTACTATCCCAAGTTCTAAGTCTCTCAATGGTGCTTTTCATAGATGTTGACAGAGGTTTACCTGAAGCATCTTTGTTTAGTGGATTAATTACGGTAGAGAGACCCATGTCATGTATCATAAGAGATGAAGGAGCACCGGTTCGTGCAGGATCAGCACCACCATCTTTTTGGAAAGACCTCCATTCAGGGCCAGACTCTTGTGATTTTTCAGTAATCACATAACCACATTTTCCACAAAATTGTTCACCTGTAACTTCATCAGTTAATATTGAATTTTTTCCACATCGTGCACAAGCTGGATTATCCATGTTAATTTTCTATCCTAATTATTGCAATTTTGTGATTTGAATAGTTGTGATTTACTATACCTTCAGACATGCTTTAGAAGCATTTCTCATCTATAAGAAGTGTGAGTATTTTATTGAGTAAAGGATTACATGCATTTTGAATTTATGCACCCACGATAATTTCTCTGGAAGACAGGCCTCCATAACCAGGATCAATGGTTTGTTTTGGATTTAGTGATGTATCATGATGGCATGCTTTGTTACATACAGGACAAAATTTTCTATCAAGTACAATACATTGACAAATATGGTTTTTTACATATGCTTGAGCTGCTTGGTTCCATTCACCAGTTCCATTACAGTAAACACAAACATTTGTAGATGAGGAACCTACGCCTTTACAAAAATCACAAACATCATCAGTCATATCTTATCGACAATAATGAGGGATGAATCAATATATTTCAAGAGGTCAAAGAGAATAAATCAAATAAACCTTTTAAAATATCACAAAATACAACTATAATCATGAAGCAAAAAGCAGCATCACGAAGTATCAAAATTTTAGTTGCCAAACTTGGATTAGATGGTCACGATAGAGGGGCTCTTGTATTATGTAGGGCATTCAGAGATGCAGGGATGGAAGTAATCTATTCAGGACTTTTTGCTACCCCAGATAGAATTGCACAAATTGCAGAAGATGAAGATGTGGATGCAATTGCAATGAGTTTGTTAAATGGAGCTCATGGAACACTATTTCCCAGAGTAGTCAAGACTCTGAAAAAGAAAGGAATCAAAGATGTGCTAATAGTTGGAGGAGGAGTAATTCCAGAAATTGATCATGCAGATCTTGTAAAATCAGGAGTAGATCATGTGTTTGGTCCAGGAACACCATTACCAACAATTATTGAACATATCACAAGTGGCGTTTCTAAATTAAGAAAAATATAAGAAAAAAAGATTATTCTGTGGAATCAGGCCACATCATTTTACGCATTTCTTTACCAACTTTTTCAATTTGGTGTTCGTCATATTCTTTCATGTATTTATCAAATGCATCTTTACCATTTTTCTGATATTCAGAAATCCATTCATTGTTGAATGTTCCATCTTGAATCATGGTTAGAACTTTTTTCATGTTTGCTTTACTTGCTGCATCCATTACCATTGGTCCTCGAGTTAATCCACCATATCTAGCAGTCTCACTTACACGTCTCCACATTCCATTGATTCCATATCTCTGAATCATATCGACAATGAGTTTGAGTTCATGTAAAACTTCAAAGTATGCAATTTCTGGTTGATATCCTGCTTCAACAAGAGTTTCAAATGCATTTGTAACCATAGAGGCTGCACCACCACAAAGGTCTGCTTGCTCACCAAACCAATCAGTTTCTACTTCTTCTTTGAAAGCAGTTTTGATTAATCCAGCTCTTGCACTTCCAATGGCTTTAGCAATTCCCAATGTTCTATCCCAAGCTTTTCCTGTGAAATCTTGTTCAACTGCAACTATTGCAGGAGTACCAAAATTATCAAGATAAGTTTCTCGGACTTTGGAACCTGGACCCTTTGGAGCAATCATGATTAAATCAACATTGTTTGGAGCTTCAATCCATTTCCAATAGATTGCAGCTGCATGAGAAAATGACAATGCTTTTCCTTCTGAAAGATTTGGTCCGATTTCATCTTTGTATACTTGACCTTGAATCATGTCAGGAATCAATATGTGAACAATGTCTGCCTGCTTTGTTGCATCTGCAACAGACATTACTTTGTGACCATCAGCTTCGGCCTTTTTCCAGCTATTACCACCTTCTTTAAGACCAATTATCACATTTAGACCAGAGTCTTTCATGTTGTTTGCTTGAGCATCACCTTGAATTCCATAACCAATTACAGCAATTGTTTGATCTTTAATTGGATCAAGACTGATATCGGCATCTTTCCATGTTTTTGCCATAATTCAATCAAGAATATTGCAAATATTAACTATGATTTAGATTTCAATAATTTTTTCACAAGAGCGGCATTTGACAACAACATTCTCACCAGGTAGTCTGATGAATCTTTTGGAACCACATTTAGGACAAATTGGACAAGCTCGTGCAGGTTCCATAATAATTCAGTTTCAAAGAGGATTTAATTAAATTAGACTATAGGATTTGACCGCTTCCTAATATACGGATTGTGGCTGATTCAGGTTTTAAAATTACTGCAATTTCTCCCTTTTTGCAAACAATTGGTTTTTCAAAAAATAGTTTGAGGGGAGATATTGATAGGAATTTTGCAGCTTTAATTTGTAAGCCTATGCTAACAAGACAACCTTGATTTTCTGCTATATCATTTTTGTAAAACGGGCTTTTTTGAAAATCAAGTTCAATCTCTGTTTTAACATCTACAGCTCCTTCGCAAGAAATAACATCACCACGACCTACTTCATCAGGTTTTGCTCCTTTAACTGCTAGTCCAACTCTTGCAGGGCAAACCGATTCAGTTACAGGG
>JABDOO010000146.1 GCA_013043295.1 Candidatus Nitrosopumilus sp. | reverse complement strand
GGTCAAAGAACAACGTCTGCAGGATTTACAAAAAATATTTCATTATCATCAATGGAATCAACAAAAATCTCAACAAAGCAAGCGTTAGATATGTCAAGAAAAAAAATAAGTGATGTGAGTGTAGCAGAGGTACATGACGCATTTTCTGTCTGTGAACCGATGGCTCTAGAATCAATAGGATTCTCTAAAGAAGGAAATGGGACAAATTTGGTCAAAGAACTTCATGAAACAAATAATTTTAAAATCAATCCAAGAGGAGGATTAATTGGATGTGGTCATCCATTGGGAGCAACAGGTATTGCTCAAACCATAGAAATAACTCAACAACTTCAATCGAATGCAGGGAATAGACAGATAGATGACGCCACGGTAGGCTTGGTACACAATATGTCAGCTGCTGCTACATCATCAACGGTTTTGGTGTTGGAAAAATGAGTTTTGAGACAAGATTGAAAGAGGGAGAATTTTGCATTCCAAAATGTAATGAATGTAAAAAGATTGTTTGGCCACCTTCTGATTTTTGTAATAATTGCTTTGGAAAAGTGTCATTAGAAAAAGGTGATTTTGAGGGTAAAATCATTGAATTTTCTTCCAAAGATGAGAAATTTTTTGGCATAATTGAATTTGAAAATACTATTAGAATTATGGCAAATATTTTAAAAATTCCTAAAATTGGTGAAACTGTGAAAATATCAAAATGCGGAATTGATAATGAAAATTATTTTTTTCAAGTTAGTTAAATTTTGTAAAGATATATGGAGTATCAAGAGGTTGATCAAAAGTCCATATGGTTGGTAGAGTAACAGTATCAAGAACTTTTAGATCATGTTTTTCAATTAACGAACTCCATCCGCCATTTTCTAGATTGCCAGATAACTGTCTCTTAGTATGTGTTCCTGCAAATACAATACAAGTATTATTTTTTAGGTTTGGTATAGAATTAATTTTATCAATTATACTTGTTGCTAAAACATCACCGCCCATTTGTGCTAGGCCACCTATGAAAAATACTGGTTTTTTCAATTTTAGTTGAGAGTAATTAAATTCTAGTGCATCAGAACAGATTGGATTAAAATTTTGATTTGTCTTTTCACAAATAGTTTCTTGTAATCCAACTAGTACATCGTCTATTTCAATACTAAATGATGTCATTCCTAAAATATTTCCACAGTATGCAATCCTACCATCGCCGGATCCAATATCTACTAATTCTGAATATCCTAAATCTTTTACAATGCTTGTCATCAAATATGCCGATAATATCCAAGTAGGGTAAAATGGTTGACAACTAGAACCATGTTTGATACTATTTAGCCAATATTCGTTAATGTCTCCTTCATACACAGTACAATAAACATCATCAATTTTTTCCTCATAATGATTTTGATATATGGGATTCTTTAGTGCAAAATTATGAAGGGATTCTAGATGCTTTAATTCAAAAGGGAATTTTTTTGATTCAGTAGATGGAATTACCTCTTGGATATGGGCATTTCCAGAGTAATTTTGGGCAAAAGACTGTTTTATTTGAACTAGGTTAGTGGCAAGTTCATGAGGCATAATTTTTGTACAAATTCAGGGTTTGATAAACTCATTGAATATCAACCAGATTTTTTAGATGTTAGAAAAGCTATTTCTTGTTCAATTTTTTTTATTTGTTCAATAGTAACGGATTGTAATTTTTCTATATTTTCAACCTCTTTCTTTGTAGGGTCCATAACTAATCCAAAATCCAAGTGCTTTAATGTGCTTAGATAAAAATTTCTTTGTTCTAGTAATTTTTCTATTACAATGTCAAATTCAGACAAATCTAAATTTCACTATTTTTATTATTTTAAAAGGTTAAGTTGAAAATGACTTAAACATAACATTTTGTTGAGTTATTGTATAATACCCTACTTTACTAAATATAAAAATCAAATAATATGTCATTGAAAAGAAAATCAGGTACACTTACAATACTACAGCAAAAAAAGAGCCAAAAGTCCTTTTCTAATAACCAAAAAGCTGCAAAAACACGGAGGCAGCGGGGTTACCAATGGGAAGATACGATTGTAAAGCGTTTTAAGAATACTGAAAATTGGAAAGCATTTAGACTAGGATCACCCAGTATTGCATTACCAGACGTGCTTGCAGTTAATACAAAAAATAGTACAATTTTCACAATTGAGGCAAAATCAGGTACCAGCACTTCCCTACAAGTACCAGCTGATCAAATCGAACGATGCCTAGAATGGATCAAAACTTTTGATATTTACGAGAAAAGAAGTGTGTTGTTAGCATTCAAATTTTTGTCTAAAAAAAGAATTGATATTGGAAAATATGAAAGTCGAGAATTAAGAGAATATTTTAAAATTTGGGACGACTCTCGAGAAATTACTGACTGTATCTGTACATATGAAGGTAAATTTTTTGCAAGAATTGAAGGAGTTAGAGAAGAAATACATCTAAAAGAATGTCAAATGCCATTTAAAACAAAACAAAGAACTAGTGCCTAACCAAGAAAATTTTTCAAATCATTATTAAGGATAAGATGAATAGTGTTAGTATGTCAGAGGACAAAACCGATGCAATAGACAAAACCACAGAATCCTTACTTGAAACAGTTTCTGATGCAGAAGTCAATTCAAGAATTAGTTTTGAAGAATTTACAGACGAAAGAGTTTTGATTAGTCATGATGCATTTGGGAAAAAACAGATGAAGATCAAAGTATTGGAGGTTTCAGATGAAAATCCCGTATTAAAATGGAAATTTGGTGATCGTGTAAAAGTTACAAAAATTCTGGTAACCATAAAACATCTTACAACCCAACAAGTTGAAGAAGCAGAATTTGATATTGAAGCTATAGAAAGAGAATTGGCTGAAAAAAGACATTATACTTCTACCAATAGGTGGATTCCCGCAGAAGATATCAAAAATGGCTATGTAGTGGGTTCAAAGCATACTAGATTAATCAGTGATGCATCAGCATTAGACTACATTGTATTTTGATCATTAATTACATCTAACTGATTAATTTTTACCTGAAAACATTATAAACAAAAGAATTTGAAAAAAGATTATGAGTTCAAAGGAGTTTGATGTAAACGGTACAGATTACAAAATAGTACTTACAGAACAGGTAATTGGACATGTTAATAATCTAAAAAACCTCTACAATGCAGCATATGAAGATCCAGAAAGCTTTGAGGATGTAAGTTCTGAAATTTCAACAACAATTAATGAAATTGCTAGTACTGTAGAACCAGAAGCAGAAGATAGTGATCTGGATGGAATAATTCAGGAAATTATCAAAGCAGTTGATAACAAAGCTGAAGAAATTAAAAAAGAATTAGAGGAAAAACCTACAAAAAAGTCAAAATCAAAAAAATAATATCATTTTTGACACTCAACTCATATAAAATTGGGGGATAAATTATATGCTTAAATCAAATATTACATAGTATGTCAAAAAGCTGTGAATGTGGTATTTGTGGCCATCATAGTGAATCAGAATGCTTGCAGAAAGAATGCAAGTGCTGTCTAAATTTTCATGAAAGATCTGGACCTAAAAGAAAATAATTAATCTAAAATTTATTTTAGCTGTTGTAACAACTGCATTTTTTTGATAGGTGTCTATTGCAACCAAATAATCTATGTTCTTTGCATCCACACAGTATGCATTTTTTTTCATCAGTCATAGTTTTTCTATTAAATCCTCAATACTTTCAATCATTTTTTTGTCTTCTAATGCTTCAATAATCTTTAATTTCATATTTTTTACTCTTTGTATGTCATCAGAATAAAGTGGAGCCATTGTATCAATCTCTTTTTCAAAGAAATAGCTCTCCAAATAATGATTAAATTTAGATTTTAGTTTTTTAAAATCAGAAATAGAAATTGTATATTCATCAATATTGTTTGCACATACTTTAATGAATCCATTTATTTTTAACATCTCTTTTCGAATGATTTCAAGATCTCCCGGTTTGACTTGAATTTCTTTGAGGGTATTGTATGAATCAAGAATCTGGGAAAGAATTTTCTTTAAATGATCATTGTAAGATACCATAAATCCATTCAAGATGCATCTAATCTAAAGTTTAGCAAAAATAGCTAAACATGAACAACTTTTACAGGATTTCCTTTAAATTATCACCGATTATCTGTTATAACGATGCAAGGCGATGCCTATCTCAAATGTATTGATCCCAATTGTGGATTGGAATATCCAATTGAGAGCACAAATGTTCAGTGTGAAAAGAATCATCTGTTAGATGTAAAATATAAAAACAAACCACCAACATCACTAAAAGAAGTCTTTTACAAAAGAAGGAATTCTGAAGGAAGTATTTTTAATGAAAGTGGAGTTTGGAGATTTAGAGAATTACTAAATTTTTGTCAAATTGATACTGAAAATATTGATGAATGTTCTAAATATCTGGTATCTCTTGATGGTGCAGAAG
>JABDOO010000023.1 GCA_013043295.1 Candidatus Nitrosopumilus sp. | reverse complement strand
TCATAATTCCAGGTAGGCTACATTTTACAGAAACAGATGCTTTGAAATTATTTGGCCAATGTATAGATGAGCCATTTGATAATACTGAAAAAACTAAGAAAATTTCCATCCAAATGATGAAAAAGTACGTTCCCATGGTCAGAGAGGCACTAGAAGAAGTAATACCACTGTACAAGGGCCAAAAAGAATTCCAAGGAATTTTAGAAAATGCTGAATTGTATGTAAAAGATGCAGAAAAATTTCTCGAAGACGGACAAGATGAAGTGGCAATTTTGAGTATTGGATATGCAGATGGTCTTGTGGATTCATTAAGATTAGCAAAAGGCCTTGATCCCAAGATGTAATTTGTAACGATGAATTAAAGAGAGGGTCGAAAATAGAAAAAACATTGGATCAAAGTGAAAAAGCCATACTATCTATCATGTATGCATGCCAAATTGAAGGAAGAGCAGTATTAGATACAATTAAGAAAAAAATGACATTAAATGATGAGATAATTAATTCAAAAATTGATGAATTGGTAAAAAATCAATTGATCAATGAAGATAGAACTACTCTGACTGAAATTGGTAGAAGTTCATTATCAGTAGTTTTAGCAGGAGGAGTTTTCGATATCATTCATCCAGGACATATTCATACATTAAATGCAGCAAAAGAATTAGGAGATGTTTTAGTGGTAGTGGTAGCAACTGACAATACAGCAGTAAAAATGAAAAAGAGACGACCACTTCATTCACAAGAACAAAGACAAGAATTAGTCAATTCATTATCAATGGTTGATCTTTGTTTGATTGGCCAAGAGGATGATATTTTCAAAACGGTGAATCACGTAAAGCCGCAGATAATTGCATTAGGTTATGATCAAGTTCATCAAGAAAAATTCATTACAGAGGGTTGTAAAAAAATAGAACTTGATGCAAAAGTTGCAAGGCTGCAATCACCAATTCCAGATAGTTCTAGCTCAAAAATTGAAAAAGAGTATGGCGAATCAATTCATGGAATTTAAGAAATTATCGGAATTTTTATAGAAACTTTTGAACCATCTTTTAATTTTGCAACTTTTCTCAAACAAGATTTAGAGATTAATTCAATGATAGAATCATCATGATGAGTTCGTTCTAAAATAATTAATTCACAATTTGTAGAATTATTTAATTTTGCAGTAAAGCATTTTACCCAACCATAGGTTCTCTTTCCATCTGAGAAGCTCTTGATTTTGATTCCATTCAAAGTTTCAAATTGTTTAATTGCTTCTTGATGAATTTTTTGATCTAATCTAACATTAAGTGTACCAGGATAGGGAACATAGCCTATTTTTGATTTGAATTGTTTGGTATAGCCCTTTAATCCCATATAGTATGCCCCCTCACCCATTCCAGAAACTAGTGTACCTTTGAGTTCAACATGAGAGGGAGAAGAGTCAAGGCTTTTTTGTAAAATAGATGAGAGTTTCACCATTTCTGAAAATCCTTTTGAAGTGATTTTTACAGATATGTTTCTCCCATTGATTATTCTCTCAATGAATTGGTTTTGTTCTAATTCTAAAAGATGTTTAGATGCAGCTTGCTGGGATTTTTTGATATTTTTACCAAGAGAAGAAGTAGTGATTGAAACATAGTTATGTTTAGCTCCTTTTGAAAGCAGATAAGAAAGTGTTAGAAGATGCTGAATTTTTAGATCAGACATCTATTCTAAGATACGCCTAAGTCACCGAATGTTTTGAGAGTCATTCCATCAGAGTTCGATAATTTAGCAACTCTATGTCCAATGACACATTCAACACCAGCGTTTTTGGCACCTTCTAAAAGTCTCTGAGTGATGATACCATCTAGAAGTAGATATTTGATTCCAGATTGTGAGGATAACTTGCTAACAACTTCACTAATTGGAACTTTGAAAACTTCATTTTGATCTGCATCCAATGCAACTGCTTCAAGAGTTTCATTAAGATTTGGAAATACTTTAGCTGCCATTTCTGCAACAGGTTTGTCATCTTCACTTTTTAGTTCAGGTGCAGGTTTTCCATCTCTAATTTCATCAGATATAGGTCTAAGGATTTCATCAATTCTTTGTGGAGTTAATTCTTCAACCTCAACACCACTGTCTGCTTGAATTTCATAATCTAGTGTAACAACAGATTTGAGTTCTTTGAGGATAAATCCACCTGCTCTGTCTCCATCAAGGAAAGCTACTACAGTGTCTTTGGTGTTACATAATTCTTTAATTGATTCATCTATTTTAGCACCTTCAATTGCAAGAACATTATCATATCCTGCTCTTAAAAGATTGATTACATCAGCCCTTCCTTCAACAAGAATTACCCAATTAGAGTCAAAGACGCCTGAACTGCATGTTAATTTTGATGGTCCATATGTAGATAATTTTCCAGTATCACCTTGGTGAACATCATTTAACATGCTCTCCCCTTCACTTACAGTTTTAGTTGCCCATTTTTGTTTAATTTCTTTTGCACGTTTTACAATATCATCTTTCTTTGCAGCTCGTACATCGTCAATTGCTTCTAACTTGAATTTGCAATCAAATGGTCCAACTTTATCGATGCTCTCAATACCTGCAGCAATTAATGCACAAGTATCAATATCAGTACTCATTGGAATTAATGCATCACCACTAGTGGTGTTGGATGTAGACTTTGCATTTACTTCAATGCGACCTACTTTAGAAACTCGTTGCAGCTCATTCAAATTCATCTCTGGGCCTAACAGTCCTTCTGTTTGGCCAAAGATGGCTCCGATTATATCTGCTCTTTCAACAAGTCCATCGACTTCATAGGAAAGTTTAACGTGATATTTGACAATTCCTGATTGAGGCATAAACTATTCATCTCCTTTATTATCATAATTTGAGGTTCTACCTGCGATATATGAGGGTATCGCAAAACTAGTGTCAAAAATAATATATTTTCAAGAGATTTCTTTTTCCAAAGCTAACGCTAGGAAAAACTAAAAATGAAAAATAATGATATTTGTTTATTCAGTGCTAAATGAGTGACCACATGAACAGGATTTTGTAACATTTGGATTGTTAATTTTGAATCCAGAACCCATTAGGCTTTCAATATAGTCTACGTTTGCACCTTGCAGATGATCAACGCTGTAGCTGTCAACTAGGAGTTTGACTCCATTTTCTTCCAAGACGATGTCATCTTCTTCTGGTGCTTTCTCAAAGCCCATTCCATAAGATAGACCGGAACAACCGCCACCTTGAACATATACTCGTAAGTATTCAGGGGCTTCTGCTTCCTCTTTCATAAATTCTTGGATCTTTTCAGCTGCTTTTGCGGTAACTGTGACCATCTTTTGTGTTTGCTCAGTTGCCATTATAAATAAAAAATGCCGTTCAAATTATAATAAGCTTTTCCCACCACACACACTCGGAATTAAACTAATCTTGTGGATTTCAGCATGATTTTAGAAGATAAGGGATCAAAAAAAATTAATCTTCTTTAGAGAAATTAGGTACTATTTCGATAACAGTATCCTCTAAATCACATTTGAGTGAAATCGATTTTATTCGACTTTTGTACAAGAAGAATTTTTTTCCATCTTGGCTAATTGACCCAGAAATTGCAAGCAATTTTGCATCATACAAAGTTTGCAATCTTCTATAGACAGTACTGATTGGAATTTTCTTCTCACTAGATATCTCCATGGCAGATTTTGGTTTATCTAGAGTGTTGTTGAGGATTGATTTGCAATATTTATCAGCCAGAATTTCTAAAATTATCTGCTTTTGTTGCTCATCCATTACTTTTCTTGATTGAATTAATTCTTGCATGTGTACAGTTTGTCAAAATAGAATATAACAGACAAGACTACTTTGCAAGACAGTGCATACACATTGGATATATCATCTAGCAGATATTTTTGATTATGAATGACAGATTTATGAAAATCTCAATAATTGTAATGATTTTCTCTACTCTACTAGTATCATTAACGGTACAAGATGTAACTGCAGAATCAGTTCCAGAGTGGGTAAAAAATAATGCTTTATGGTATGGTCAAGGAGATATTTCAGAATCTGAATTTCTCAATGCCATCAAATTTTTGATTGATAGTGGAATCATTATCATAGAAGATTCAAAAATTAATTTGAAAGTAATGGAAGCTCAAGTAATTATTCCAAATGGTAATTTTGATGTTTCTGGTAGTGGATTTTACAAACCACTAAATCTTGAAATTAACAAAAACACCAAAGTAACATGGGTAAATGATGATTCTGTACCACACAATATCCAAAGTCAAGATGAATTAGGAAAGGTTACTGATATGTTCAATAGCCCTCCTCTAAATACAGGGGACAGATTCGAATATACGTTTGAAGAGGAAGGAGTCTACCACTATTACTGTTCATTTCATCCATGGAGAGTTGGAGTAGTAACAGTACAGTAGAGTTTTTGAAACTATTTTTTAATAAATAAAATAAGAAAGAAATTAGAAATAGCTATTTCTTGGACTTGTTGACAAATGCCGTCATACGCTCTTCCCTATCAGGATGAGTGAAACAATTTCTCCAAGCAAGAAGTTCTAGTGCAAGACCAGTATCAAGATCTGCATTTCTTCCCTTGTTGATTGCAACTTTGGACATTTGAACACCCATTGTTGAGTTTCCAGCAATTTGTTGTGCCATTTTCAATGATTCTTCTTGTAATGATGAAAGAGGAACCACTTGGTTTACAAGACCAATTTCTTTGGCCTCATCTGCTTTAACCATTTTACCGGTGTAAACAAGTTCTTTTGCCTTTGCTATTCCCACAATTCTCATTAATCTTTGAGTACCACCCCATCCAGGAGGTACACCTATTGTTACTTCTGGTTGACCTAGTCTAGCAGTATCTGCTGCTATTCTAATATCACAAGACATTGCAAGTTCACAACCTCCACCTAGAGCAAAACCATTAACAGCTGCAATAGTTGGTTGTTTAACTAATTCAACAGTTGCAGTGACAAGTTGACCTGTCTTTGCATATTCAACTGATTCGTCAGGAGAAATTTTAGACATGTATTCAATATCTGCACCAGCAGAAAATGCCTTTTCGCCTTCACCAGTCAAAATGATAACTTTGACATTATCATTATGGTTTAGTTCTTCAAAAGTTTTGATTAGTTCTTTTGCGACATCAGTATTCATGGCATTGAGTTTGTCAGGTCTGTTGATCGTGACAGTACAAATGCCATCAGAAGTAGATGTGGTAACTAGTGACATAGTAATTTGCGAAGTGATATAGGAATTAAATGTTCTCTATTTTCCGAGGACTTTGCCCCACTGAGATAATGCAGATGCTGCTGCAACCCAAGTTCTAAGGTCTTGATAAACTGGGACTTTGTGTTTTTCAATTAATTTTATCATTTTTTCAGTATATGGTCCACCATTACCTCCAGCAAGAATAGGCTTCTTCTTTTTCTTTGAAAGATCTCTCAGATAATCAACAATAGTTTCTTCAAGAGGATCATCTTGGAAGACAAACCATGGCATGGCAATATCGATATTCTTTTCATCTAAGAATTGTTGAATAACAAATCTATAGTCATCTGCAGTAGCACCACCTCCAACATCTGCTGGATTTCCATTGTGGATTGGTACTGTAGGTGGGAATCTAGCCTTTATTTTTTTGAGTATTTGTGGAGATAATTTTCCTATTGTAAGACCGAGTCTATCTAATTGATCAATTCCACCAATCATTGGACCTGCACCATTACTAGTCATTGCAACACGATTACCCTTTGCAGGAGGTTGCCAAGCTAATGCCTTTAAGACTCCAACTAATTCTTGATAACTGTCAACTGAAATAATTCCTGCTTGTTTGAATGCTCCCATAATCATTGCATTTGAGCCTCCAAGTGAGCCTGTATGTGATGCTGCTTGTTTTGCACCTGCAGCAGTTCTGCCACTTTTCCAAATTACGATAGGTTTCTTTTTCTCTTTCATAACACGCTTTGCAGTATTGATGAATTTTCTACCATCACCGAATCCTTCAACATACAATCCAATGACTTTGGTTTGAGGGTCATTTGCAGCATACCATATCATATCTGCTTCATCAACATCAGAACGATTTCCAAAACTAATCATCTTTGATAATCCAAACAAGTCAGCACTTTCTAACATACTAATTCCCATAGTTCCACTTTGAGAGAAAAATGCAACATTACCTAATTTTGAACGGACCATTCTTTCTTGACCCTGGAATGCACAATCAAGTCTATTTGCAGCATTGAACATTCCAATACAGTTTGGACCAATTACACGGATTTTGTGTTTTAATGATAACTCTTTTACTTCAGCTTCCATTGCAGCTCTATCACCACCAAGTTCTTTACCTCCTCCTGAAACGATTACAACATTGTGGATTCCTTTCTTTGCACATGTCTTCATGATAGGACCACATAATGATAGATCAATACAAACAACTACCAGATCAACTTTTGCAGGGATTGCATCTAGTGATGGATAACATTTGATTCCAAGAATAGATTTTTGCTTGGGGTTTATTGGGTATACTTTACCTTTGTAATCTTGCTTGCCAAGTGCATCCAATACTGAATTACCAATCTTACCAGGAGTTGCAGATGCACCAACTAGGGCGACTGATTTTGGAGTAAAGAATGACTCCATTGAGGTAATGACTGGTTTTGCTTTTGAGATTGAATTCTTTTTTAGATTGTTATTTAGAATAATTTTTGCATCAACTACATAGTGTGATTTTGGATAAACAACCACAGGGTTAAAGTCAATACTGTTAATGTAATCAGCATTTTCTACGCCTAGTTTTCCAATTTGAACTAACATTTTTGCTACCATGTTAAGATCAATTGGTTCACTGCCTCTGAAACCTTTGAGAAGTTTTGAACCCTTGAGTTCGTTAATCATTGATTTTGCATCAGATGTGGTAATTGGTAACATTCTAAATGCTACATCTTTAAAGACTTCAGTCATTACGCCACCTAATCCGGCCATAATCATTGGACCAAACTGTGGATCATTTTGAATACCTACAATTAGTTCAACACCTTTTGGAACCATCTTCTCCAAAAGAATTCCTTTTACTTCAACACCTTTCTTTTTCGAAAGTCGACCATACATGTCGTTGAAGGTCTTTTTTACATCATTGACGTTATCAATTCCAACTTTAACTCCACCAACATCAGTCTTGTGTAAAATTTGTGGAGATACTACTTTCATTACAATAGGGAATCCAATTTTTTTTGCTTGTTTGACTGCATCTGCTGCAGAAGTTGCAAGTGCATAAGGTGGAACTTTAACACCATAAGTTTTGAGAATAGATTTAGATGATTCTTCTGTGATGACTTTATGATCTGTTTGAATAATTTCTTCAAAAATTTTCTTCACAGCAGTCATTGTTCGATCGATGACATTAGAATTAACTATATTAAACTTTGGTCATAGGTCAAATGAAAATTTGAAATTCTTGTAAAAATTATTCATATTTGATTTTACTATTGAAATATTTTCAATAATATCTGAGCGAATTTTTTGTGGATCTATGTATGGAATTTCTTTTAGTTTTTCTTCTGAATTATCTAGCCATAGATTTACCATATCTTCGTTGACCTCTAAATGAAATTGTAATCCAATAGCAGTGCCATATTGAAATGCCTGATTAGAATAGTGCTCAGATGAGGCTAGTCTAGTAGCACCTTTTGGCAAATCAAAGGTATCACCATGCCAATGAAATACTGTTGGTGGATTTGTAAAGCCCTTAAAGAAGGGGGAAGTGGTATCAATTTTCAAATCATGATAAAAACCAATTTCTGTCCTTGTCCCACCATACACTTTAGCACCAAATGTTTTGGCAATTAATTGCGAACCTAAACAAATTCCAAGCACGGGAATATTTTTTTCCACTGAATTTTTTATTAATTGTTCTTCTGCTTGAAGATAAGGTAAATTATCATTTGCACTTTCTGGTGCTCCTAAAATTACAACTAGTGAAAAATCTCTGTCAGGTAATTTTTCATGTTTTGCATTTACAGATGTAATTTCAAATCCATCTTGTTGTAAAAGTTCACCCAAATATCCAGAGCCTTCTATTCGTGTATTCTGCACTAGTAATACATCTGACATATTTCTAAACTTCTAATCCTGTAACAACCCACTCAAGACTTCTGAGAACTCCTTGGTAGTATTTCATGGCATCCATAGATTCAGCTTTTACTAATCTTTCTTCAATTACTTTTCTATATTCAGCAATTTCTGCTTCAGTTTTCATATTACTCAACAAATAATTTAGAAGTAAAAATATGCTCTGTTTTAATATCTTAAAAATAATCAGATATTGTGTTAGTATCAGAACAAGAGATTCTTGAATTGAAAGATTTCATTTTTCAATTAAATTCTATACACAATGCTGTTGTGATAGTTGAGGGAAAAAGAGATACCAATGCGTTAAGAAAGTTAGGATATGATGGAAAGATTTTGGAATTTCATAAATTTTCTGGCATGATAGATTTTGTAGATTCGGTAGCCAAATTTGAAAGATTGATTATTCTATTTGATAGGGATAAAAAAGGTAGAACGTTAACTGGGAAAACTATTCAGTTATTGCAAAGGAGAACAAAGGTAGATCTTACCTTCAAAAGAAAATTACGAATTATTACAAAAGGGAAAATTATGTTTGTAGAGCAATTAGTAAGTTACGAGTCTTATTTTGCCTAAGATTATGGCCAAATGCCTCTTTGGTTAAAGGCCTCTAGTACTCTTTCAACTGCTAAAACCATAGTTGCTTTTCTCATGTCAATTTTGTGTTTTTTACTTAGTGCATAAGCATCTTTGAAACCCTTTGTGATATTGGATTCCATTTTATTGGCAACTTCATCAAATGTCCAATAGTATCCCATGTTGTTTTGTACCCACTCTAAATATGAAATACATACACCACCAGAATTTGCCAAAATATCAGGAATTACAAGAATTTTCTTTTGTTGAATAATTGGATCTGCTTCTGGCAATGTTGGTCCGTTTGCAGCTTCTGCAATGATTTTACATTTGAGATTCTTTGCTATCTTTGCATTAATTTGATTCTCAAGAGCTCCTGGAACCAGAACATCACATTTGGTAGTTAGCAATTCTTCAGTTGAGACTTTTTTACTACCTGGAAATCCAACTACTGAACCTTTCTTTTGTTTGTGAGCTAATATGGCACTAACTTTAGCACCTTTTGGAATTAAGATTGAACCTTTGGAATCACTGGCTCCAATAACTTTTGCACCCATCTTTTCAAGATATTCACCAGCAAAAGTAGAAGCATTTCCAAAACCTTGTAGAATTACTTTAGCACCTTTCAAATTAAGTTTCAATGCTTTTGCAGCTTCTCTAACAGTGTAAGCTGCGCCCAATCCAGTTGCAACATTTCTTGCAAGTGAACCGCCCATTGTAATTGGTTTTCCTGTAATAACACCAGGAGAGTACTCATTACCGTTAAGTTTGCTAAATGTATCCATGATTTGAGTCATCTCTGTACCTGTAGTGTAAACGTCAGGTGCTGGAATGTCTTTGTTAGGTCCAATAATTTCAGAAATCTTGAATGCAAATCCTCTTGTAAGACGTTCTAATTCATCTGCACTAAGTTTTTCAGTTTTAGGATTAACATAGATTCCACCTTTACCTCCACCAAGTGGGACATCAACAATTGCACATTTCCATGTCATCCATGAAGAGAGAGCCATAACTTCGCGTTCCATATATTCAACTCCACCTTCTGGATTGAAATAACGAATACCACCCTTGTATGGGCCTCTATCATTATTGTGTTGACTTCTAAAACCTGTAAATACTCTAATTTTCCCATTGTCCATTTTTACTGGAATTTTAACCCTCAAAACTTTGTTGGGGATTGCAAGGTACTCACGAATTCCTTTGTCTTTAATTCCAAGAATATCACATGCATCATTAACTTGTTTAGTTGCATTTGCAAAAGGATCATTTTTGACCAAGATGATTTTGAAAACGGAGTATATTATATTAAGTTTAGTTCAATTTTCTAGATCGCAATTGGTAATTAATTAGAGATAGACTTTGGTATGATTCATTTTTCTATCTAGTTTGTCAATTGCCTCATCTAATGCTCCAATATTGATTTCTAGAAAATTTGATAGATGAAAGATGGCACCATATTTTTCTCCAATTTTGGAAACCATATTATTTTTCTCCAATACTTGCATGTGATGCTGAACTGCCTTATAGTCAAGATCAAGTTCCTTAGCCAACTGATGTGTATTGTATGGTTTTTCTAGAAGATGAATTATTATTCTTAATCTTGTAAATCCTCCCCTTGTACTTGTAAACAAGTACAGCAGTAGTTTTCTTGTCTGTTTATCGGTTTTTCGAGGTTCAGAATTTTGTTTTGACTTGATAATTTCTTTGAATTCTAGGAGTTGATTGACCATATTTCCTATTATCAATAAAGTCGATTTTACTTAAAACCCTATTTCCAGATCTGGCCCAAATTCAGGCAAGACAATTACCCTTAAATTGACTGAGAATGAACTCGTGATAATATGATGGCATCACGCGGTTATGACATGACACCTACAATGTATTCTCCAGATGGTAGAATTTACCAAGTCGAATATGCCATTGAGACGGTAAAAAGAGGAACTTTAGCTATCGGTGTAAGCAGTAAAGATGGAGTCATAATGGCAGTTGAAGAAAAACCTAGAACTTTACAAACAAGTAACATTACTCAGAAGATTTTCCAAGTTGATTATCACATTGGAGTTGCAGCAGCAGGCTACATTCCAGATGCACGTGTTCAAGTTGATGGTGCACGATTTTTCTCACAAGGAAATAGGATGACATATGATGAATCAGTAGAGGTTGCAACAGTTGCAAAACATCTAGCAGATCAAGCTCATCAATTTACACAGTACGGTGGAGTACGTCCAAATGGAGTTTCCATGATTATTGCAGGAATTGATCAAAAAGGAGAATCAATCTATGTAACAGATCCTAGTGGAACTTATGTTCAATTTTCAGCAGTTGCAATTGGAGCAGGTTCTGATGATGTTAATGCATTTTTAGAAAAACATTACAAAGAAGATATGAGTTTGGATGACGCAGCAGCACTAGCAATTGCAGCAATTAATCTAAAAGCAGAATCCAAAGACGGAGTAAACAACATAAAAATGGCAAAAGTTACAACTGAATCCAAAGTCTTTGAGAAGGTTTCTGAATCGGATTTACAAAATTATTCTCAAAATGCATCAAAGTTTGCTGCACAATAGAACTTTGATTTGAAAACTATTCAAACAAGTATACTGAGACGATAGATTATGGGTTTAGGAAGTTATTGGGGAGAAGTAATGGAAGTACTTCGAGAAATTATTCCAATTTATGATAAAGTTAATTCAATTATTTCACTAGGAAAAGACAAGGAACATAGAATTCGTGGAATTTCACAAAGAGTGTTTCCAGGAAATAAAATTCTAGATGCTGGTTCTGGATTTGGAAACATGTCAAAAACTGCAATGAAATTAACAGATGAGAAAATTTCTATCACACTTTATGATCCACTTGTACCCATGTTAAAAAATACAGGCACATTTTTTAAAAAAACACCCGACATGGCAAATGGTGTTTTTGAGCACATTCCATTTCAAGATAATGAATTTGATGCAGTACTATGTGGTTATTCATTAAGGGATGCAATAAATTTGAGAATTGCAATTTCTGAAATTCATAGAGTGCTGAAAAAAGATGGAAGATTTGTAATTGTTGATTTAGGAAAACCGGATGAAGCATTTTTCAGAGCAGGTGTTTCATTTTATCTGAGATGTATTTTACCCATTCTTGCATTTGCTGCTGGAGGTAGACTTGGATTAAAATTTGGTACGTTGTATGGTACCTACAAAAGATGGCCACAAAACAAAAAACTAGAGAAATTAATTCTTGAAAAATTTTCTAGAGTTGAATTTGAGAAAGATCTTATGGGTGGCGCAATAATGGTTGCAGCTTACAAATGAATAGAGTTCTGATACTTGTTAACATTACAGGTCTTATCATAGGTATTTCCTATGGATTACATGGCCCAATTTTACCAGTGTTTGCAAAGAATGTAATCGGTGCAACATATTCTGAATTAGGATTAATCGGATTAACAAATTTTATTCCATACATGTTCATTCCATTGTTTGTAGGGATTCTACTTGATAGAATTAACAACGGATATTTGCTTGCATTAGGAGCCGCTGTAAACTCTGCATCAATCTATCTATTATCAATTGCACAATCAGTTCCAGAAATTATGGGATTTAGAATAATGACAGGAGTAGCTCATGCATTTTTTTGGCCACCATGTGAATCCATTATTTCAAATGAAAGTTCTGAAAAAAACAGAGTCAAACACATCTCATGGTTTACAATGTTTTTTGTAATTGGCTTCATGGTAGGACCACTACTAGGAACAGTTTTCCTAGAAGGTCTTGATATCACATATAGAATTCTATTCCAAATTGCGGCGTTTATTCTAGCAGCTGCTATAATTACTGCACTTGTAGCCTCAAAAAAGAGTGTAAAAACACATCATGAGAGATTTTCATTTTCATCAATTAAGGAGATGAAAAGATTCCCTGAAGTAATTATTTTATTAATTTTCTGTACATCTTCTTTTGGAATAATTCTTACAATCTATCCGGCATTTCTCAATGACAACGGAATGTCTGCATCAGATATTTTGTTGCTGTATTTTGTTTTTGGAATATCAAGAGTTGTATCACTTGCACTAGTTGGCAAATTTGCTAGAAAAACAAGTCAAACTTTGATTGCAGGAACCATTGCCGTATCAATAGGATTGGCAATATCAGTTGTTGCGGATTCAATCTTTAGTTTTGGTATTGCTTTAATTCTGATGGGATTTGGATTTAGCATATTCTTCCCACTTACTTTGGAGATTATTTTGAGTAAAACTCGAAAAGGAATTTCTGGAAAAATCATTGGAGCATATGAAACAGTTTTCGGTATGGGCTGGGCAATAGGTCCAACTATAGGG
>JABDOO010000133.1 GCA_013043295.1 Candidatus Nitrosopumilus sp. | reverse complement strand
TCTCAGCAGGTTTTGCTGGAGCTGGTTTGGTTTCTGCAGGCTTTGTCTCTGCAGGTTTTGTTTCAGCTGGTTTTACCTCAGCAGGCTTTGTTTCTGCTGGTTTTGGAGCAGGTTTGGCTTCAAGCTGAGTAGAAAGTTTATTCAACTTTGCTTCTAATTCGGCAATCTTTTTTTCAAGATCTGCTTTTGTTTGCTTTTTAGCAGCTGCCATAATTTGGATGGTCAATCCGGGGTTTATGTACATTTGGGTTGATTCCGGCAACTAATTTTGATCAAGTTTTATATGCTAAATTGCAGTATTGTTTTCATGGACGACTTTGAGAAAGAATTTCCGGATTTTGATTGGAAGAACACACCAGCCTACAAACATCCAGGAGGCAAAGATTGTCCATGTCCAAAACACGAATACATTAGAGAGCAGATCAATTTTACAAAACAGGTAAATGAAAAAGGAAAAGAGCCATCAAAAGTCACGCTAAAGTTTTGTCCCGATCATTACAGAGTATACATGGATGAAGTGATCCCTGCAATGCCGCTAAAGTACAAAATCCTTACAAAAATTGCATTAAAACTTGGAGCAATTCAAGTGGAGCAGTTAAAGTATATGGAATCAGAATTGTGTTTTTACTGTAAGTTCGGTTCTGGTGGACATGACAAAAAAACCGAATTGCCACCAATGTAAAATCGAGTTAAGCTTATACTTGATCTGACTAGAGAACCAATGTGGGAATAGAAGATATTCGAGATTTCATTTCAGAGCTTGAAAAACAAGGAGAACTAAAAAGAGTCAAAACAGAAGTTGATTCAGATTTAGAGATTGCAGAAATTCTAAGACGGGAGATGTACTCTAATGGACCCGCAGTTTTGTTTGAAAATGTAAAAGGCTATGACATGCCAGTGTTAGGAAATGCATTTGGTTCGATGAAAAGATTAGAGATAGGATTAGAGATGACTGATTTTACTGAAATTGGTCAACGCATTGCAGATATGACAAAGATGGACATTCCATCAGGATTACTAAACAAAATTAAAAAACTTCCAGAACTCTCAAAGATGACTGCTTCATTTCCAAAAGAAGAATCAAGCGGACCAGTTACAGAGTTTACTTCAACTGATGCATCTTTTGAAGAGTTACCAATTCTAAAATCATGGCCTGATGATGCAGGTCGATTCATTACTTTGGGATTAGTAGCTACAAAACATCCAGAAACAGGGGTTAGAAACTTGGGAGTATACAGAATGCAAGTTGTAGATAAAACTCATGCATTGATGCATTGGCAAAAGCACAAGAGAGGAGCAAATCATAGTGACATTTCAAAAGAGAAGGGAGAAAAAATTCCAACTGCAATAATAATTGGCGGAGAGCCAGCTACAATATTTTCATCAATTGCACCAGTCCCCGAAGGATTGGACAAGTACTTGTTTGCAGGAATTACTAGAAAGGAAGGAATCAAAACTGTGAAATGCAAAACAATTGATTTGGATGTTCCAGCTAATGCAGAAATTGTTTTAGAGGGATACGTGGATCCTGCAGACATTAGAGATGAAGGACCATTTGGAGATCATACTGGATATTATACGCCAGTTGAGCCATATCCAACATTTACACTAACAGGAATTATGAGAAGAAAAGATCCAATTTACGTTACAACAGTTGTTGGAAAACCAATTCTAGAGGATGCATTTATTGGCAAAGTAATAGAGCGTTCATTCTTACCATTAATTCAAATGTTCCATCCAGAAGTTGTTGATTTTAGCATGCCAGCTGCAGGATGGTTCCAAGGATTTGCAATCATATCAATCAAAAAGAGATACCCCGGTCAGGCAAAAAAAGTAATGATGGGATTATGGGGAATGGGTCAGCTGTCTCTTACCAAAATGTTTGTAGTAGTTGATGAGGATATCAACGTTCATGACATCAACGACGTAATTTGGGCAATTACTACAAGAGCAGATGCTGCACGAGATACGATAATCATCAACAACACACCAACAGATACACTTGATCCTGCATCACCACTTGTAAACTTGGGATCTAAAATGGGCATTGATGCCACTCAAAAAACAAGAGAGGAAGGATATGAACGAGAGATTCAGCAACAAGTCAAAGTGGATGAGAAAACAAAGGAACTAGTTGATGCTAAATGGTCCAGTTACGGATTATAATATAGAGATAGGATTGTAAAAATTATCTCGCTCTTCGACTTGATAGCCAATTTGATGAATGGCATCAATGATTATTTTATCAGTAAGTTCTGTTGAGCGGGCACCAGTACATGAAACAACCTCTTCACCAATTAGAGTACCACCAAAATCATCAGCACCATATTGTAACGCAAGTTGTGCCATTCCAACACCATTAGTTAGCCATGAGGATTGAATGTGAGGGATTAATCCATCAAGAACAAGTCTAGAAATTGCAATCATTTTCAATAATTGAATTCCACCAGTTCCATATTCAACAATTCCTTCTTCATGCATCAAGGTATTATTTGGTTCAAAATTCCACGGAATAAAGGCCATGAATCCTTTTGTATCTTCCTGTAGATTTACAATTTTAGAAAAGTGTTCAACAATATCATTATTGTTTTCTACATGTCCATACATCATCGTTGCAGAGCCAGGAATTCCTAAAGCATGTGCTTCACCCATTATTCTAATCCAATCATCGCTTGAAATTTTCTTTGGGCTAATGATGTCCTTTACTGAATCAGTTAAAATTTCAGCGCCAGCTCCTGGAATTGATTGTAATCCTGCATCTTTTAATCTAGATAAGATTTCTTTGGTTGAAGATTTTTCAACTCGGGCAATCATATCAATTTCAGATGTAGATAATCCATGAACCCCAACTTGCGGAAATTTGTCTCGAATCATACTAAATGCATCTTCATAATATTCAATCTTCAAATTTGGATTATGTCCGCCTTGAATCAAAACTTGACGAATCTTAAACAAATCCCAAGAAGTTTTGACTCTAGCTTCAATCTCATCAAGAGTTAAAG
>JABDOO010000131.1 GCA_013043295.1 Candidatus Nitrosopumilus sp. | reverse complement strand
CTATAAAATCAATTTTTCCATCAAAAATTATTGCTACTAGTAACAGAGATGCACCAATCATAATTGGAATCTCTTTTCTGATGGTGGATTTTGAAACAGCAATAGGCGTAATTACAGCTGAAATTCCAAGAATTACTCCAATATTGACAATATTGCTACCCACAACATTTCCTAGAGCAACATCTGAGAATCCTTGAAGTGCCGATGACACACTTACTGCCAATTCCGGAGTTGAGGTTCCAAAGGCAACAACTGTAAGACCAATTACAAGTTGACTGATCTTTAGTTTGTTTGAAATGTTTATTGATCCTTTGACTAGCCACTCTGCTCCAAAATAGAGCATTGCTAGTCCTCCTGCTACAGCTAAAACATTAAGGATTAACTCCATTTGTTACTCTCTGAAAATTACCCAGTCTATTTAATCTTGGAATGCTAGTATTCAAAAGTTGAAAAATAGTTTGATCTAGGGTTTGCAAAAACTAAACCTGTAATTTATAACAAATCTTAGAATTTCTATCTTCATTGCCAAGAAAAGTTAGGATGACTAAAAATGGAATTTTATGTGAAACAGCAGATAAACGAGTATTTTTAGATCCAAAAAACAGTCATGATGATGGAATAAATTTTGTATCCCATGCTCACTCTGATCACCTACCATCAAAAAATGGTGGAACTATTCTATCCTCAATTGAAACCAATGAAATTGCAAATCTTAGAGGATTTAAGATGGAAAATCATATCGAGTCTCTTGATGATTTTTCTCTGATTGATAGTGGACATATTTTAGGAGCCAAAGGATTACTCTTTGATGATATTTTCTACACTGGGGATGTTTGTACTAGAGATCGTGGGTTTCTCAAAGGTGCACAAATTCCAAAATGCAAAACTCTAATCACTGAATGCACATTTGGTCTTCCAGAATTTGTTTTCCCAAAACTTGAGGATACTCTAAAACAAGTCAATGAATTAATTTCTGAATTATACGGAAAAGGGGTCCCGGTAATTTTGATGGGATACCAATTAGGAAAGGCACAAACTATTACACAATTTTTTGGTCACTGGGCTCCACTATACCTTCATGATTCTATCAAAGAAATGAATTCATTGCATCAGAAATTTGGCATATCTCTAAATGATGGAATAGGTCATACTGAGGCAGAAAAAAATGGGTTACTGGAAAAAAAGCCTTGGATTATGGTGGCCCCAATGTTATCTAGCAAAAATAAATTTGTACAAGATATGAAATCAAAATATGGTGCAGTAACCATTGGATTTAGTGGATGGGCCCAATCAACAAAATTTTCTTTTGGGAGGCGAACTGATTACTCTATTCCAATGAGTGATCATTGTGATTACAATGAATTAATTGAATTAGTGATACAGTCTGGAGCTGAGCAAGTTTACACTATTCATGGATTTGTAGATGAATTTGCAGAAGACTTGAGAAGGAGAGGTATTAGTGCACAACCATTATTGGAAAATTCTTTAGATGACTTTACTTAGTAAATTCATTACATTCACAATCTTCTACTAGACAAGTTTCAGAATTTCTAATGTGATCGTGTGAGAAATGCTTACAATTTTCATTTTTACAAATTCTTCTTTGAGCCTCTTTTTGAACTACTGATTGTGCAATCTCATTTGCTTTTTCTTTAGAGTAACCTTTTTTGTCCATATAGAAATGAACAACTCTGTTGTAAAGTACCTCTGGCTTGAATTGTTTTTCTAGCAATACTGTCTCTTCCTATTTCCTCTTCTAAAACTTGATCCCTCATGGCAGTCACACTTGCAGGATTCATTATTGCAAAATCCATAATTATTTTTCATCATATTCTAATTACGCATTTGTAATATTTGAATGACTCTTCTTTTTGATTAATAATTTGTTTAATTTAATTTCAAAAATTTAATATTTTTTACGATATTTTGAAAAAATTATCTCAAAATCACGCCTACATCCATTAGATTTGTATGTGTGGCATTAGTAATGATGTTTCCTTTTTGTTTTTGAAAGAATCTACCTGAATCACTGTTTTTTAGAAAGTGCTTCATAATGTCTAAATCTATTTTGATGTTTTCTGTAATTGCTCCAGCAAAAACTGAATTGCCATCAATCCCATCAGTTCCAATTGAAGCAATTATCATTTTTTTTAGTTTTTGTGTATTTTTTAATAGTCTTAATACTAGTTCTTGATTTCTTCCTCCCATTCCTTTTCCTAGCACTTTAACTGTAGTTTCTCCGCCAAAAATAATACATGTTTTTTCATCATCAGAAATTTTTTCTAATACTTTTGTAACTGCTTCTTTAATGTCTCCAAATATTTGCAAGGTTAATACTTTGTAACCTAATTTTTCAGCATTCTCTTTCATTGCATGAATACAATCAGAATTATTTGCTATTACAAAATTTTCAATCTTTGCTTTTTTTGTAGTTTCTGTAATTTTGTTTTTTCCGCTCTCTAAAAGATCTAAAACTTCTTGTGGCATTTTCCAACGAATTTTATACTTGTCAATGATGTTTAACGCATCTGCATAAGTGGTATCGTCCATATATGTAGTCCCAGAAGCAATGGATGATAGATCGTCTCCTTCTACATCTGACATTACTAAACTCACTCCATCACACTTCATGTTTTCTACCAGCTTGCCTCCTTTGATTTTTGATAGATGCTTTCGAATACAATTAAACTCTTGAATTGTAGCTCCTGATTTGAGCAATACTTCTGTTACGTGAACTTTATCTTCCAAAGTAATATTATCTGGCATTGCAAGTAATGATGACCCTCCTCCAGATACTAGGAAAATTATCAACTCATCACTTCGCTTATTTTGAACAAATTTCATGACTTCTTTTGCTGCTTTTACGCTTGTTTGGTCAGGTTTTGGATGTCTAGAATTAAAAATTTGAAATTTCTTTCCCTTAATCATAGATTTTGAGCCTTTTGGAATAACTATAATTCCACTTTTAATTGGAATTATGGCATTTAGGGCTCTAGTCATAGAATCCCCTGCTTTACCAAAAGCAACAGAGTAAATATTGGAATATTTCTCAAGATTGAATACTTTATCGTTAATTTTGATTTTATTTGGAGTCACAAATTTTGGAATGATATTTTCTGGATTTGCTGCTTGTAAACCCGACTCTAAAATTTCTAAACAATCTTTTTTCTTATCTGTAGTTGCTAAATCATCAAAATTCTGAATAATCATACTGTCCCTCAACAAGTCAAGATATAATAATAATCAATGATGCCTTTGATTTATGCAAACAGTACGCATTCCAAAAGTTATCAACTTTGGAGAAAATGCACTTGGTGAAACAGAGTATCCAAAAAATGCCCTAGTTGTCACAACCGTTCCGCCAGCTTTGTCTGACAAATGGTTAGCAAAAATGGGTATCCAGGATTACATGCTGTATGATCAAGTAAAACCTGAACCATCAATTGAAGATGTCAATACTGTTATTTCACAATTCAAAGACAAAGACCCATCATGTCTAATTGGACTTGGTGGTGGAAGTTCAATGGATGTGGTAAAATATGCTGCACCTGAGATGAAAAAAGAAAAAATCTTAATTCCTACAACCTTTGGAACTGGAGCTGAAATGACAACTTATTGTGTTCTGAAATTTGATGGTAAAAAGAAATTGTTACGTGAAGACAAATTTTTAGCTGACATGGCTGTTGTGGATTCATACTTTATGGATGGTACACCAGAACAAGTTCTAAAGAATTCTGTCTGTGATGCATGTGCTCAAGCTACCGAAGGCTATGATAGCAAACTCGGAAATGACTTGACAAGAACTCTTTGTAAGCAAGCATTTGACATTCTATATGATGCAATTATGAATGACAAACCAGAAAACTATCCTTATGGTTCAATGCTATCTGGAATGGGATTTGGTAATTGCTCGACAACTCTTGGACATGCCTTGTCCTACGTGTTTTCAAATGAAGGAGTACCACATGGATATTCATTATCTTCATGTACCACAGTTGCTCACAAACACAACAATTCCATATTCTATGATAGATTCAAAGAGGCTATGGCAAAACTTGGTTTTGATAAATTAGAACTCAAAGCTGATGTTTCCGAAGCTGCAGATGTTGTAATGACAGATAAAGGACATTTGGATCCAAATCCAATTCCAATATCTAAAGACGATGTAGTCAAATGTCTTGAAGATATCAAAGCAGGTAATTTGTAAAAAATTCAATATTTTTTACTTTTTTTCTATTTTATTGATAAACTGCGAAATTGGCAGCTTGATGAAACTTTTTATTCTAATACTCTAAGGTAATTGTACTTGGCTTCAAAACAACTCAAATTTGGTATTCAAAATGGACTAAATGTTGCAAGAGCTGGTTATACTGAAGATCAAATTTTAACTGCATGTATTCTTGCTGATAAAACTGGATATGATTCAATATTCTATATGGATCACACAAATGTGCCCCAGTGGAAAAATGCTACTGTTTTAGACCCTTGGGTAATGCTATCTGCAATTGCAGCTGTTACAAACAATGTTGAATTAGGAACTTGTGTTACTGATGCAATTAGAAGACACCCTTCAAACATTGCACTAGCAGCAATTACTCTTGATAGAGTTTCAAAAGGTAGGGCAATCTTAGGTATTGGAGCAGGCGAAGCACAGAATCTAAAAGAATTTTGTATTCCATTTGAAAAACCCGTTTCAAAATGGGAAGAACAAATTGAAACTATTCATACTTTGTATGAATCAACACCTGATAATACTGTAAATTATAAAGGAAAATACTATCAACTTGAAGGCGCATGTTTACAAGCCCCTCCAATTAGAAAACCACGCCCTCCAACTTACATGGCTTCAGGTGGTAAACGTACACTTGCATTAACTGGTAAACTCGGGGATGGATGGTTACCAATTGGTTATACTCCAGAATTATTTGAAGATCATAGAAAGCAAATTGAAGCTTCTATGGATAAAAATAACAGAACACAAGAAGAAAAAGATAATTTCCAAATGGCTTTGGATATTGATGTTTATTTTTCTGATGATGCAGAAGCCTCATGGGCTAAAATGAAAGAGGCAGTTAAGGTGAGTTTATTCAAGCCTGAGATTTTGAGAGTTCACGGATTAAAAGAAATTGAAGGATTTGATTTTGTAAAATACTTTACAGAATATTCCATGTCTGATCAAAGTTGGATTGTAAAGATGAGAGAAGCTGCAACTAAAATCCCTGATGGTGTTGCACGTTCTTCAACTGCAGTTGGTACTCCTGAAGATATGATTCCTGTGTTTGAGAGATTCATGGATGCTGGTGTTAACCACTTTGTTATTAGATTCTGGGGTAAGAATTACTTTGGTTCTATTGACAAGTTTGCAAGCCATGTAATGCCTGCATTACGTGCTAGAGCAAAACAATAGGGTGTTCTTTTCTATAACATATAGCAAATCATTTAGTTTACTATCTCTAAGAAATTATGATGGATGAAGATCTTCCTGAATCAGTAAAAAAATGCCTTGATATCTTAGAAGAAAATGTGGAAATTTTGGCCAATCTTGAACTAGATTTAGAGGATGAAAAGGAAGATGAATTGACCCCTGATATGGAATTGCATAATTTGTATGATATGACTGAAGATGTTGCTGAATCTGCAAAACTAAAGCGAGCAGAATCTAATTTTACTAGACGGCAAACTGAAGATTCTTTATGATTTATGAGGTCTTTTCTTTTTCGTAAATGATTTTGCTCTACGTTTGTTCTTTTGTTTTTCCAATCTCTTTCTAGTTCGTTCTGTAGCATTTGTAGATCCTTGAATGATTTTTGTTTTGCTCCCGTCTTTTAGCATAATTTGTTTTCCTTTGAATCTAAATTCCACATCTCTGCATTTGATATAATATTTTTTTAGGCAAAAAAATATTCTATTGTTTGTACCGTGCATCTCTTTAACTTCTTTTGATTTTTTTAATTCATTGAGAATATTTCGAAGTAAACCTTTGTCAATATCTGTAATTCTATGCAATTCTCTAAACCAGATGAATTTAGAATCAGAACCCCATTCTTCTAGAAGATCAAGTGTAATCTTTGTTGCTTCCTCTCTTTCTTCATCAATCTCTTCCATTTATTGAGTTGAAATAATCCTAAATTTAGCAATTTACATTAATGAAGAAATAGGATGAAATAAGTCAAATTTAAGAAAGTTATCTGCTTTTGATTATTTTTGAAAATATGATGTATGGGCACAGATTTCAAAACTGAATGCAATGAATTAGAATGTAGAATTTTAGAAATTAAGGCAATGGCAAAAGAATTAGATGAAGAAGAATAAGCTATCTCTTTGCTTTTAATTCCTTTATTCTGGATTTTGTCACTTTTACTGATTGTTTCTGATTATTTTCCATCTTATTTGCAATGGAATCAATCTGCTTGATAATTTTTGCTTGAGATTCAGGAGATTTTGTTTTTAGTAATTTTTTCTTTAGTTTTTTTAATTGATTTGAATAAGCATTAAAATCATTTCTCAATTCATTAAGATAAGGGTCATCCATGATGATTTTTAATTAATACAATATTTTAGGTATTTCTATACTCAGGATTTATAATATTATTTTTCTGAAATACTCTATGCAGTTAACTGGAATTCTTCAAATTAGATCATATGAGAAGGCCAAAGAATTTCTAAATGAAGAACATGTTGGCCGTGTTGCCAGCATCGATGAAAATGGATTTCCACAAATTATTCCAATGAATTTTGTATTTCTAAATGATGCAGTATACATGCATTCACATGTAAAGGGTGAGAAACTAGATAATATTTCTAGAAATAATAAAGTAGGATTTGAAGCTGATAGAGAATTAGAATTTTTACCGTCATATTTTGAAGATCCACATAATGCATCACTTGCTGATACATTATACATCAGCGTTGTAATCAAAGGGATTGGTACCTTTGTGACTGATAGAGTAGAAAAAACACTTGCACTAAATGGTTTGATGGAAAAATATCAACCTGAAGGATTCTATGATCCAATTAAATCTGATATGAGAGTATTGGATGCAGTTACTGTGATCAAGATTACCCCCGAATCATTACATGGCAAATACAAAATTGGTCAGCATATGAGCCCTGAAGATAGATTGGAATTGGCAGAAAAAATTTTTCAGAGAAATTCTTCTTCTGCCCATGAAACCTTGAAGATAATGGGTTTTGAAATAACTGATAATGGTCTTAAAATGATTGATGAGCCTAAATGGTAGTTTTGTGTATTTTTAAAAAATATTCTAAATTCCGAAAACGTTTTTCCCTTTTTGTTCTCTAAATTTTTTAAGAAAATCGTTGGTTTTAATAGTTAAGTCCATCATGACTTCCTGCTGTGTCTCTTTGAGTTCTTTACTTACATCCTCTTCGGGAATCTCTGTTCCTTTAAGTTTCAATTCAATTCTGACTTCCTGCTCAGTTTCCTTGAGTTCTTTTTTGAGGTCACGGCTCATTACTTGCACACTTGTAAGATTTCTTCTTTGAATTTAAAATCACTTATAATTTCCCAAATTTAGGAATTTGTTGACTCTGAGTTCTTAATTATGAAACGTTAGCTATAAGTTCAGTTTTCAATTATTGTATCTGTTGGAGCAAATATCAAAATTTGAATTGGCCTCTGAATACACTCCTACAGGTGATCAGCCACAAGCTATTGATGCACTAGTCAAAGGTGTGAAAAAAGGCACTGTTCAAACTTTACTTGGAGTTACTGGAAGTGGCAAAACATTTTCAGTGGCAAATGTAATTGCTAGAACAGGAAAGAACACTCTAGTAATTTCCCATAACAAAACTCTTGCTGCCCAACTATATTCAGAACTAAAACAATTTTTCCCAAAAAACAATGTTGGTTATTTTGTATCGTACTATGACTATTATCAGCCAGAAAGTTATCTGCCACAAACAGATACTTACATAGAAAAAGATACGCAGATTAATGAAAAAATAGAAAAATTGAGATTAGAAGCTACTGCAATGCTACTATCTGGGGAACCCACAATTATAGTATCTACTGTCTCCTGTATCTACTCGCTAGGAAATCCAAGAGATTGGGAGGATTTAGCTATTACTATTAAGAAGGATGAAGAAATAAAACGAAATGAGATTATTCGAAAATTTGTAGATGCTCGTTATCAAAGAAATGATACTGAAATTGCACCAGGAAATTTTAGAGTAAAGGGTGATACAATTGATATTACTCCTGCATATTCTGAGGATTTAGTAAGAATTTCTATGTTTGGAGATGACGTAGAAAAAATTACTATTTTAGATCATGTATCACTTAAGGAAAAAAAGAAAGTCTCCCAGATGAAAATATTTCCTGCCAAGCACTATCTTATTGCTAAAGATGTTAGAGAAAAAGCCGTTAAATCAATCAGAGAAGAATTAGAATCAAGATTACCTGAATTAAATGAATTAGAAAAACAAAGACTTGAGATGCGCACAAAATATGATTTAGAAATGATTGAGGAATTAGGATATTGTTCTGGTATCGAAAACTATTCTAGACACTTTGATGGTCGAAAAGCTGGAGAAAAAGCATTCTGTTTGATGGATTTCTTTGGTGATGACTATCTCTTGGTAATAGATGAATCACATGTTACACTGCCACAACTTCATGGTATGTACAAAGGTGATCATTCAAGAAAAAATGAATTAATTACATATGGATTTAGACTTCCAAGTGCATTTGATAATCGCCCTTTAAAATTTGAAGAATTTGAAGAATATCTAGAAAACACAATTTTTGTATCTGCTACTCCTTCAGAGTATGAGAAAAAAATTTCATCCCAAATTGCTGAACAACTAGTCAGGCCAACTGGATTGCTAGACCCACAGGTTGAGATTAGACCTACAAAAAACCAAATGGATGATTTAATCAAAGAGATTAACAAAAGATCTGCAAATTCTGAGCGTGTTTTAGTCACAACTCTAACTAAAAGAATGGCTGAAGATTTGGCTGAATATCTTTCAAAAAAGGATGTTCGAGTAAGATACATGCATTCAGAAATAGAGGGATTACAAAGGACTGAGATAATTAGACAATTACGTTTAGGGGAGTTTGATGTTCTTGTAGGGATAAATCTTTTGAGGGAGGGACTTGATATTCCTGAGGTTTCGCTGGTTGCAATTTTGGATGCAGATAAAGAAGGATTTTTGAGAAATTTTACCAGTTTAATTCAAACGTGTGGTCGTGCAGCAAGAAATGCCAATGGAACTGTCATTATGTATGCAGACCATACCACTCAATCAATGAAAAATGCCATGAATGAAACTAAGCGTAGAAGAGAAAAACAGATACAATATAATCGTGACAATAACATTATTCCTAAAACTATTATCAAATCAGTCCCAGAACAAGAAATTGCTTTAGATGATTCTAAATTAAAATCCACACATGATCTAGCTACTGAAATAATTGATTTAGATGCACAAATGAAAAAATATTCTGAAGATCTAGATTTTGAACGAGCCATAGAGTGTAGAGATAGAATAAAAAGAATAGAAAAAGAGATTGAATTTAAAAATGAGCGAAAATAAATTAAAAATTCGTGGTGCACGACATCACAATTTAAAAAATATTGATATTGATATCCCTAAAAACAAACTAATTGTAATTAGTGGATTATCTGGATCTGGAAAATCTACATTAGCGTTTGACACAATCTATGCAGAAGGCCAACGAAGATATGTTGAATCTCTTTCTGCATATGCTCGCCAATTTTTAGAGATGATGGATAAACCTGATGTTGATTCTATTGAAGGCTTGTCTCCTGCAATTTCTATACAACAAAAAACTACGAGTAAAAATCCACGTTCTACTGTTGGAACTACAACTGAAATCTATGATTACATGAGATTATTATTTGCACGAATTGGTATTCCATATTGTACAAATTGTGGACGTAAGGTATCTACTCAATCAATTGAAAGAATATGTGATTCAGTTCTAAAGGATTTTTCAGGAAAGAAGATTTTAATTTTAGCTCCAATTGTACAGAGAAAAAAAGGTACATATGAAAAATTATTTGAACAAATTAAGAAAGATGGATATTCTCGAATAAGGCTAAATGGTGAAATTCTGAGCCTAGATGAAGAAATCCCTCCACTAGATAGGCAAAAATGGCATAATATCGAGATTGTAGTCGATAGAATCACAACTGAAAAATCAGAACGCTCACGACTTTTTGAGGCTATACAAACTGCAATCAAAGCCTCAAAAGGTGATGTAATGGTTGCAACTGAAAAATCAGAAAAAATTTTCTCACAAAATAATGCATGTCCGTATTGCGGATTAACTGTTGGTGAATTGGAACCCCGTTCTTTTTCGTTTAATTCTCCTTTTGGTATGTGCAAAACATGTAATGGATTGGGTGTGAAGATGGAGTTTGATGCTGATTTGGTGGTACCAGATAAAACAAAATCTATTTTGGATGGTGCAATTGTTCCATGGAGTGGAAGATTTTCTGCATTTAGACGTCAAGCATTAAGGGCTGTTGGTAAAAAATTTGGTTTTGATCTAATGACTCCTTTTGATAAAATAAAACCCAAGCATCTTAAAATAATTTTACATGGAACAGATGATTTAATTGATTTTACATATCGTTCAAAATCTGGAGACTCCTCATGGCAATCTACCAATACGTTTGAAGGTGTTTTATCAAACCTTCAACGAACATTTATGGAAACTGATTCAGAATCTAAACGTGAGTGGCTTAAACAATTCATGCGGGATACGCCTTGCAATACATGTAGTGGAAAAAAATTAAAACCAGAATCTCTTGCTGTAAAAATTAATGAAAAAGGAATAATGGATGTATGTGATATGTCAATTGATCACTGTTACGATTTCTTTTCTTCTTTACATCTAACTGAAAATGAACAATATATTGCAAGAGATATTTTAAAAGAAATTAGAGAGCGTTTAGAATTTTTAATGAATGTAGGATTAAATTATTTGACGTTAAACAGACTGAGTTCCACATTGTCTGGTGGTGAATCACAACGCATTAGATTAGCTACTCAAATTGGTTCTAATTTAACTGGAGTTTTGTATGTCCTTGATGAACCAACAATTGGATTACATCAAAGAGATAATACCCGACTAATTAAAACGCTAAATAAGCTACGAAATCTGGGAAATACAGTCATAGTTGTGGAGCATGACGAAGAAGTTATACGAAATTCAGATTGGATGGTGGATTTGGGTCCAGGAGCTGGCGTTCATGGTGGAAATGTCGTCTTTGAGGGAACAGTAAATCAGATTCTTAAAGATACAAAATCTGTTACTGGAAAATATTTGAAAGATAATTCTTTGATAAATCTTGTTGATAAAATTCGAAATCCTTCTGGTTCATTATTAATAAAGAAAGCCTCTGAAAATAACTTAAAAGATATCGATGTTGAAATTCCTTTAGGGTTATTTGTTTCTGTAACTGGTGTTTCCGGTTCTGGAAAATCTACACTGATTAATGATATTTTATTAAAAACTCTTGAAAATCACTTTTACAAATCAAATACTAGACCTGGAATACACAAAGATATTCTTGGTTTAGAAAATATTGATAAAGTTA
>JABDOO010000097.1 GCA_013043295.1 Candidatus Nitrosopumilus sp. | reverse complement strand
GTATATACTACAACAATGGAATCCATTATGCCTGATGGAAAAGCACTGCAAATGGGAACATCTCATTTCTTAGGCCAAAACTTTTCAAAGCCATTTGAAGTAAAATTTGCAGACAAAGATAATGTAGAACATTTTGCATGGCAAACATCATGGGGAGTGTCATGGAGATTAATTGGTGCGATGATTATGGTTCATGGGGATGACAAAGGTTTGGTATTACCTCCAAAAGTAGCTCCAATGCAAGTTGTAATTGTACCCATTTTCAGAAATGATGAAGGAAAAGAAACAGTACTACCTAAAGTTGAAGAGATTAGAAATGAGTTAGAATCTAAAGACATTAGAGTACATGTAGATGACAGAGAGGGATTATCTCCAGGTTACAAATTTAATGACTGGGAAATGAAAGGAGTGCCAATTAGAATTGAGATTGGGCCAAAAGACATTGAAAAACAAAGCATGGTGGTAGCAAAAAGATTCAATCTAGAAAAAATTAGTTTAAGATTTACAGAAATTGAAAAAATATCCATAATTTTAGATGATATTCAAATTGAGATGCTAAAAAAAGCAAAAGAGCAAGCAAAAAACAATACAATAGATATTTCAGATTATTCAGAGTTTAAATCAAAAATGGATAAGGGAGGATTTTTCAATTCTCCATGGTGTGGAAAATTAGAGTGTGAAGAGAAAATTAAAGAAGAAACAGGAGCAGAAATCAGAGTAATTCCATTTGATGGGAATAATACAAACAAGAAATGTATCTACTGTCAAGAAACAAGTGTTTCAATTCCAATTTTTGCAAGGGGATATTAGACATCTTTTATTTTGAACAAATTTCAAGTATTTTATATGCAGTTTTGTCAATCTCAACATCAGGATCTGCTGAAATGAATAGTACTTTGTCACCCATTAAGAAAGTCAAAGTGACAACATGAATTCTTCTTGCAGCAGCATAAGTTACAGGTCCAAGATTTTCATCAAATTCTTGTCTTGTTCTTATTCTCAAAACTGCTTCAATGAACATTTTTTTACGATCGTTTTCATTTTTTAGTGGTTCCACACCCTCTCTAAAATGACCAACTACCAAATTTCCCATCATATCTAAAAAACCTGCAAAACGAATTTCAGGCTCTTTTAATAGTAATTTACATTTTTGATTTAATGAATCAGACATATGTAATCATAAAAGAGTAGACGATAAAAACAATTTCAAGATTTTCAACTTAGAAACTAGGGTCAGATATAATAGTAGAAAAAAAGTATCAATTACAATGACTTCAAATCCAGAATTACATTCAATGTCATTACTAGATCAATTCAGAGAAACCAGAAGTAGAACATTAGAATTAGTAAAAACTTTAGAGAAGGATGACTTTGTAGTACAAACTGCATTTTTTATGAGTCCACCAAAATGGCACATAGGTCATGTAAGTTGGATTTATGAGGCAATTATGAGTAAAATTGATGAAAATTATGAATTTTATTCTAAAGAATTCTCAGAATATCTTAATTCGTATTATCAACAATTTGGAGTTCCATATGACAAAGGATTACGAGGAGCAGTATCACGACCAACTACAGATCAAATTTTTCAATATTTTAACACAATTAATCAAAGAGTAGAGAAATTCATTGATTCTCAAATGTTAAGCGATGATGCAAAAAAAATGATCATTATGGGATTTCATCATGAATGTCAGCACCAGGAGCTTCTAGTATATGATTTGCAACATTTACTAGCAGAGCAATATAGACCTGTGAAAAAAAAGGAATCTCCAATTACAGAGCATGTAGAAAATAAATCAACCAGTATCAAAGGAGGAATTTACACTATGGGTAATAACGGAAATGAATTTTGTTACGACATTGAATTGCCAGAACATAAAGTATACCTTAATGATTACAAAATTGATGTTTTTCCAATAACTAATGGACAATATCTAAAATTTATTGAGGATGGGGGATATGAGACTTACAAATATTGGTTATCAGACGGTTGGGAGAAAGTCAAAGCAAACAAGTGGGTTGCTCCAATGTATTGGGAAAAAATTGACGGCGTCTGGCATGTAAGGGATTTTCTAGGAATTAGAGAAATTAATCCAAATGAACCAGTATGTCATGTCAGCTACTATGAAGCAGATGCATACTGTAAGTGGGCAGGTAAAAGACTTCCAACAGAAGCAGAATGGGAAAAAGCTGCATGTTGGAATGAAGAAAAACAAGAAAAAACAACTTTTCCTTGGGGAAATGAAATTCCAACTACAGAAAAATGTAATTTACTAGAATCATATCATTGGAGATGCGCAGATATTGGAACATATCCAAATGGGGCTAGTAATTCAGGCTGTCAGCAAATGATTGGAGATGTATGGGAATGGACATCATCAGAATTTACAGGATATCCAGGATTCAAGTCGGGCTTTGATGAATATAATGACAAGTGGTTCACAAATCAAAAAGTTTTGAGAGGAGGCTCATTTGGAACCCCAAAGATGTCAATTAGAGGAAGTTACCGAAATTTCTTCAGACTGGATGAAAGATGGTTGTTTTCAGGTTTTAGATGCGCAGAAGACATCTAAATTCAAATCAAATTTTAGATACTAAACTTAACGAAAAATGTTTTTTCTTGTCAAGCCATGTATGTTTTAATTCAAAACCTACATCATCAAGGAGGTCATGTATTTCAGATAGACGATATTTATGAGAATATTCTGTATGAATTAATTCGTCTTTATCCAGGAATAATTCCAAATTAGATTTTGAAATAACTACGGATTGTTCTTGAAGAGATTTTAGATACATTTCAATTCGTTGATCTTTTTGATTGTAAATTGCATGGTGAGAGAAATTATTTAGATTAAAATCAGCATCCAGTTCATCATTGATTCTAGACAATACATTAAGATTGAAATCTGAAGTAACTTTTTGTGAATCGTTATATGCAGATTCAAGAATTTCTTTTTCTTTAACGAGATCAAGACCAATTAAAAATAAATCACCAGATTTCATTGTCGAATAAACTTTTTCTAGGAATTTGTAACCGTCAATTGGAGAAAAATTACCATAACTAGAACCCAAAAAAATTATGAGATTTTTCTTTTGATCATATGTTTTTAAAAATTCCAAACCACCTTCATACGTATCTATTATTCCAGTAATTCTTAGATTCTCATAATCACGAAGTAGTTGTTCAGAACTTTCAGCAAGAATTTCAGAAATATCTATTGGGAAATATTCTACATTATTTTGAGTTGCCAAAATGTCTAGAAGCAACCTTGTTTTTACTGATGAGCCACTACCCAATTCAACTAGGCGAAAATCATCATCCAGAAAGAAAGGTAATTCTTTTTGTAATTGCTTAAGAATGGAAATTTCTGTTCTTGTAGGGTAATATTCAGGAG
>JABDOO010000038.1 GCA_013043295.1 Candidatus Nitrosopumilus sp. | reverse complement strand
TTTTACCACAATAACATTGATTTCCATTCCGGTGTAAAGTATGATGTCCCCATTCACCACCAATATTTGTTCTTCCAGTATGAAGTTTTTTATCAATTACAATTCCACCTCCTACACCTGTACCTAGAATTACACCAAATACTAATTCGTAGTCAATAGCTGCTCCCATTGTTGCTTCTGCCATAGTAAAACAATTAGCATCATTTTCAATTGAAATTGTTTTTCCAATTTTAGTTTCTAAATCTTCTTTTAGAGATTTACCAATCAAACATTGTGTATTGCTGTTTTTAATTAATCCTGTTTGTTTTGAAATCGCACCAGGAGTACAAATTCCAATTGAAAAATCAGAAATGTTTTGAGAAAGTTCGTTAACTAGACCAGTAATAGAATCTAAAATTTGTTGATAATTATTTTTGGGTGTAGGGATTCTCTTTCTTTTAATTTCATTTAGATTTTCATCAAGTAGAATAGCTTCAGTTTTTGTACCACCTAAGTCTATACCAAATTTGTGCATCAATTATTTACAAAAATTAAAACGCTTAAGCTTTAACTAAAATTTTAGCCCATACCAGGCATACCGCCACCACCTGGAGCTCCAGATATAGCAATAACATCGTCTATTCTGAGAACCATACATGCTGCTTCAGTTGCAGATTTGATTATCTGTTCTTTGACAACAATTGGTTCAACTACATTAATTGCCATCATATCGGCAATCTTCATATGTTTAGCATCAATTCCTGTCCATTTTTGACCTTGGTTTTGTTTTGCTCTTAGATTAGCCATGGTATCAATTGGATCCATACCAGCATTTTCTGCAATAGTTAATGGGATTGTTTCTAATGCTTCAGCATATTTTTTGATTGCAAGTTGTTCTCTACCATCAAAATTATCAGCCCAATCTTTGAGTAATGATGCTGCAAATGCTTCAGGAGCACCACCGCCAGCGACAATCATTGGTTTTTCAATAACATCTTTTACAACCATTAAAGAATCATGAATTGAACGGTCTACTTCATCAATTACTCTTTGGGTTCCACCACGAATTAACATTGTTACAGATTGTGGATGTTTACATCCTTCAATGAATACCCATTTATCAGATTCAACTTTCTTTTGATGAGCCAAATCTGCAATACCAAGATCATTTTCTGAAAGATCATCAAGATTGCTAATAACACGTCCTCCTGTTGCCTTGGAAAGTTTGATCATATCACTTTCTTTAACACGACGAACTGCCATAATTCCATATTTTGCAAGATAGTGTTGAGAAATATCATCAATACCTTTTTGACAAATTAAGACATTAGCGCCAACATCGTGTAATTTATCAACCATTGATTTTAGCATCCTATTTTCTTCTTCTAGGAACATTTGCATTTGTGTAGGATCTGTTATTCGAATTTCTGAACTAAGTTCAGTTTTTTCAATCTCTAATGCAGAATTAACTAAAGCAATTTTTGCTTTTTCGATTTTTGTTGGCATTCCACTATGAACAATTTCTTTATCCAAAACAATTCCCTTTACAATTTGAGTATCATCAATTGAACCACCTGCTTTCTTTTCTACTTTAATATTTTCAAGGTCAACAGAATAAGCATCCCCTTTCTTTGTAGCAATACTTAGAATTGCATCAACGATGATTTTTGAAAGTAAAGAACTATCTTCAGAAATTAATTTTGATTGCATACTTGTAGTAGCGATTTTTAATAGAGATGCCTTATCATCAGGCTGAATTTTCTTTGCTAGATTAGAGTAAATTTCAAGTGTTTTATCTGCTGCTGCTTGATATCCATCTATAATTGTTGAAGAGTGTACATCTTTGTTTAGAAGATCTTCTGCTCTAGCCAATAATGCACCACCAAAAATTACAGACGAGGTTGTACCATCGCCTACTTCATTATCTACAGTTTTAGAAATTTCAACCATCATTTTAGCTGCTGGATGCTGAACATCAATTTCTTTTAAAATTGTGGCACCATCATTTGTAATTGTAACATCACCTAAAGAATCAACTAACATTTTATCAAGTCCTCTTGGTCCAAGGCTGCTTCTAACTAATTGTGCAACTAATTTTGCTGCAGCAATATTGTTTTGTTGAGCATCTTTACCCTTTTGTTGTAAAGCGCTCTCTTTTAGAACTAGAACAGGTCCATTTGGTCCTTGTTGAATTGATGCCATTTAGTTTCAGCTTCAATCCACTAAATCCCCCTTTTTAACATTACTTACTTGATCGGTGAAATGTAGCTCCGTTTTTTCACATCAACAATTCCACCAGAAAGAATTCTTACTGATGGTAAAGCAAGAAAAGGTAAGAATAATGGAATTAAGTGGGGTCTCGAAAATTTTGAGCCAGAATCTACAATTGTTTGATTGAATTTTTTGAAATTAGAAGAAACCTTTTCAAAAGAATCAGTTGAAATAATTCCGCCTAATTGTAACGGCAGAGAAGCAAGAATTTTTCCTGATTTAACCACAACAATACCACCTTGATTTTTTATGATATGATTTGATGCAACTGCCATATCAGCATCATTTGAACCAATCACAATCATGTCATTTTCATGAAAACTCCAAGTAGAAGCAAAAGCCCCAATATCTGCACCAAAATTTTCTAGAAAACCAATAGAGTGTCTATTTGTACCATGAATTCTATCAAATGCTGCAACTTTCCAGATATCTGAATCTAAAGATGCAGAAACATGACCATCTCTAGGTTTTAACTCGGCTGAACCTAATTTTGTAATAATTTCAGTTTGCATGAAGATGGTATTTACTGATACGTCTTTCTTTTTTGATTTAATCAGAAAATCATTTTTTGAGAAATTTTTTAGTTTTACAGTTTTTTTAATCCATGGAGAAATTATTTTCTTTTTAATTGGGGTAACAATTTTCCCATTTGATACTACAAGTTTTCCTCCAACAAAGACTTTGTTTGGTTTAAAAGATTTTAAATCATCAAAAATTAAAATATCTGCTAATTTTCCTGGGGCTATACCTCCAAGATCTTTTCCCATATTGTAATAATCAAAATTATTTTTTGATGCCATGGTGATTGCATCTATTGGTTTTAGACCAAGTTTGATTGATTCACGTATACAATGATCTATGTGACCAAATTTCGAAATATCAAGAGGATCAAGACCATCTGAACAAAACATTAAGCGATTTAGATACGTTCCATGAGACAAAACTCTAGGAATAATTTCTTTCAAATCACGTCTAATAGAGCCCTCTCTTATCATAATCCACATTCCCAGACGTAATCTTTCTAATACTTGATCAAAATTGATTGGTTCATGGCAAGATAGGACTCCAGATGATACATATGCATTCAGTTTTTTTTCACTTGCTCCTGCAGTATGGCCGTTAATTATGCAATCACATTCTAGCATTGCTGAAAGAGATTTCATAGTTTTTGGTTCACGCATAGTTACTTTAGTCCAAGAAAAAACTTCTCCCATTCCTAAAACATGTGGATGTTTAACTGCAGATTTTTCCTGTGAGAGTGTTAATGACTTACTATTACTAAATTTTGGATCTACAGGTAAACCTCCTGGGACTACTTGGAATATTCTGATTGGGAGGTCTTGGGAAAGTTTGAGAAATTCTTGAAAGCCTCGATATCCTGTCGCACTAACAATGTCAATAGGATCAGAAAACAGAGATGTTACTCCACAAAGTAAAGCTTTTTTTGCAAACTCAGACGGTAAGACAAATTGATCAATATGTAAATGCGGATCTGCAAATCCAGGACTGACATATCTCCCTTTCACATCAATTATTGTAGTTTTTGGTCCTGCTGTATGTGATGAATCAGGTCCAACATATGCAATTCTTCCATTTGTAATTGCAATTTGAATTTCAGGAATTATTTCTCGTGTATAGACTGATAATAATTTACAATTTTTTAAAATTAGATCGGCTTTTTTATCACCCATTGCTACAGAATTAAGATTCGAAATCGAATTTGCTAGGCTCGAAGTCACGATTTTTAATTATATTTTGCGCCTATTATAGATTCAATGCTTAAATTACGGGTCAAGAGGTTTTGTTGATATGAACATCCCTAAGGTGATCCGAAAGTATTGTGCTAAATGTAAAACACATACAGAACAAAAGGTCTCCATTTACAAGGCTGGAAAAAGACGTGGTTCTGCTAGAGGTGAACGTAGACACGCAGAGCGTAAACAGGGATATGGTGGACAAAAATTCCCAAAATTAGCAAAACCAGCTAAAGTTACAAAGAAAGTTACTCCTTTAATGACTTGTACAGTTTGTAAAAAGAAATACAATAAAAAAGGCGTTAGAATTAAGAAATTTGAGTTGGTGGCAGCATGAAGAAAGATCACGTTGAGATTCCAAAACCATCTAGCAAGTTTCAGAAAGTTAACTGCAATGAATGTGGAGAATTACAAATAGTTTATTCACATGCATCGACACAAATTGCATGTAACTCTTGTGGAAATACCATTTCAGAGCCAACAGGTTCAAAAGCTTTGATTAATGGTAAGATTTCAGGCAGTGCCGAGTAAATCATAATCTTGTTTTGAATTAAGATTAAATCCAATTCTCTTATCATCAAGTATGATGTAATTTTCGGATAACTTTTCCATAGAAGAGACATTTTTTGAATTCACCAACGATATTCCAGTGTAATGGCAGATTTGGTTATCAAAATTGACAGAGAAATCAGATTCAAGTCCAATGGAAGTTAAAAAATTTTTAGTTACAAGAATACTAGTCCAGATTTTTTTAGGATCAAACTTTTTTGTAATGATCTGAATTATTTCTTCATCTAATAGAGGTAAATCTCCAGATGTAACAAAAACATCATCATTGATATTTTTTAATACTGAATTTAGATCTTCTACATAGCCTTTACCAGAAGTATCAAAAGTTTCTACATTATTTTCTTCTAACAATTTTTTTGTTTTAGGAGAATTAATGCTTGTTACTGCCAAAATCTTTGTAAAACATTTTGAATTCTTTAATGAATCAACTACATGAAGAATTATTGGTTTTTTATATTTGAGTAATAATTTTTCATTATCCATAATCATTCTAGTTCCTTTGCCACCAGCCATTACAATTCCGATCATATTGAAACAAATACCATAAGAGAAGCCAATCTAGTGAATTCATTTGATGCTCCAAGTACATCACCGGTAATACCACCAAAGCTACGAGTGGACAAAGCTAAAAGAAACAAAGTCAAAGCAATAGTTACACCTAACATAATCAATCCAGTGGTTTCGCCAATAACAATTACTGGGATTAACATAATGATGAATGCAGCCGAAAGTTTCTTCTTATCTTTCATAAATTCCACAAAGGGTGAATTTGAGCCTAAAGATGCTGATTTACCTAAACTTGCCATTAATACCATTGAGAATTTTGCCAAAATTTCGCTAATGAGTATAGCTTTGAATAAATCAAATCCACTAGTAAGAGAAATAGTAATTATCAAACCAATAAGATACAATACCATTGTAACAATTCCCGCAGAACCGGTGGAAAGATCTTTCATGGCTTGAAGTTTTTTATCTTTTGAACCTTTTACCATAAGCCCATCAGCAAAATCTGCTAGTCCATCTGCATGATGCATTCCAGTTACAATTGCAATGGATGCAACTACTAAAAGACTAACTAACAAAGGATCTAAAAAGAAAGATAATCCAAAACCTAGAGAACCAACTAAAAGTCCAATTACAATTCCTACAATAGGGAACATGAACATGTATTTTGCAATGTTATCTAATGTTGCATGTGAAGATGGGAAAATTGTTAAAAAAGAAAAAACAGATCCTATTTCCTTAAGCATGTATCCACCATCCAATAAGTGATAAAATTGATATTATTGGAATAGTAATTAATCCAAAGAATAACACCGAGGTAAGTTTCATTATAGAAATTGCAGATAAGACATGTTGATTTGACAAAATTATTTCCCCATCACCTAATTTGTAATGATTGATTTTTTCAAACTTTGTTTCCAAGGCTCCAGCCAAAGCAGCCATAGGATATCCTGCATTTGGGCTTTCTGTATTTTTGCCATCTCGAATCATTATTTTGTAAGATTCTTTCCAATTATTTTGTAAAATAGCTGCAGAAATTATCATTACCAATCCTGTAAGTCTTGACGGAATGTAATTTAAAATGCTGTCACAAGTTGCTGCAAACCAGCCAACATTTTTGAAAATTTCAGTCTTATATCCAATCATTGAATCTGCGGTGTTTACGATACGATAAACAAATGCTCCAGGCAATCCAAAAAGAGCATAATAGAACAAAGGCCCAGTGATGCCATCTACTGTATTTTCACTAATACTTTCTAGGACGCCTGATAAAACATGATTTTTATCCAAAGTCTTGGTATTTCGCTTTACTATCATAGATAGATGATTTCTAGCCATATCGAGGTTTTCGTCATCTAGTGATTTTAATACAGATTTTGCATGTTTTTCCATTCCATGAATAGCTATTGTAGATTTTAGTAATATTGCACCAAGAATTATAGAAATTGTCAATGTAACATAATCAAGAGTTAACAGAGACAGTCCTATGTCCAGTGCAAAAAGTAACAATGAAACAAATGTAGAGATAATAATGACTATGCATGCACCTCCAAATTTTTCTATTGCTGAATTTTTATTTTTTGCAATTGGAGTAAGTTTGGCAATTAAAGTTCCTATCCATGCTGTAGGATGATATTTATTTTTAGGATCACCAAATTTAAAATCAAGTAAAACAGCAAATCCAATTACAAGTAAAGATTCTACTATCATTGTAACAATCTCTCGATAGATTTGATGTCAAGATTTGAATTGACAATTTTTGCCAATTTGTTTAATTCATTATCAATTTTTAAAATATTTTTTTTTGTCCATTTCATTTCTACAGGATTTGCATTTAGTGAATCCTCTTCAGGCAAGTCCAAATTCATTAAAGGAATGGTTCCCATAACAGGTATATGAGTAATCTTTTTGAGTTTTCGAAATCCTGGTTTTAGAACTTCTAAATCTCCTCTAAACTTGTTAAAAATGAAACCTTTGACCAATTTCTGATATTTTTTTTCAATTAAAGCCATTGTTCCTACAAGACTTGCAAAAGAGCCACCCTTGTCAATATCTGAAATTAAAAGAACCGAAGCATTTGCTTTAGCAGCAATTTGCATATTGGCAATATCAAATTTTTGAAGATTTATTTCAGCAGGAGAACCAGCACCCTCTAAAATTACTAAATCATAATTTTTCTGTAGTTTTTTAAGAGATTTGGTAGCCGTTGTAATTCCTTTATTATTTACAAATTTTTCATAGTATTCTTTTGCATGCATTTTCTTGTATCGCTTGCCATTAAGGTAGACAATGCTGTTGTAATTCCCTACAGGTTTTAGTAAAATAGGATTCAAGTCAGGCGTGATTTTACATCTAGAACCAATAGCTTGTAGTGCTTGAGCCCGTGATATCTCAAATTCAGGCGTGACATAGGCAAAATTTGACATATTTTGTGATTTGAAAGGTGCCACGCTATAGCCTTTGTCAGAAAAAATTCTGCACAATGCTGCTACTAACGTTGTTTTCCCTGCTCCAGATGAAGTACCTTGAACCATTAAAGATTTCATTTTAGATTCTCCAATGCTTTTACAAGTTTTTGATTATCTTTATGTGATTTAACAGCAATTCTAATATGATGATTATTTAGTCCTCTAAAATTTTTACAATCTCTAATTAAGATTTTTTTTTCAAGTAATTTATTTTGTAATTTTGTAGAATCTGTTTTAATTTTTATCAAAATAAAATTTGTGGCGGAATTATTACAATCAAATCCCTTTATTTTATTAATTTCATTTGTTAAATAATTTAATTCATTTTTTATTACTAAATTTGATTTTTTTAAATGTGATTTATTTTTTAACGCAATATTTGCTGCATCTTGAGCTAAAGAATTTACACTCCAAGGAATTTTAATTTTTTGTAAAATTTCAATTATTTTTTTTGATGATGCTCCATATCCAATACGAATTCCAGGTAATGCAAAAGATTTTGTCAATGAGCGTAAAATGAAAAGATTATCATATTTTTTAACATAAGCAATCATAGATTCATTTGATTCTGGAACCATTTCGATGAAACATTCATCTAGGAATACAATTGTAGAGAGTTTTTTAGCTTTTTTAATTATTTGGAGTAATTGATTTTTTGACAAAAGTTTTCCTGTTGGGTTATTAGGATTACAAAGGAATACACAACCATTTTTTGGGATTTTTGATAGAAATATATCAAGATCTTCAGATAGATTCATGGTTTTAAAATATGAAATTTGACAATCATTGAGTTTAGCTGCTGTTTCATATTCTTGAAATGTTGGAACAGGAATCAATACTTTGGTTTTCTTTGATAAAAATGCGAAACAAAAATTGTAGAGGATTTCAATTGCTCCATTACCAACTAACAAATTAGATTTTTCTAATTGTGTGTATTTCTTTAGGCTCGAAATTACTGTAGAGGAACTAAAATCAGGATAATTTTTTATATTTTCGATATTTTTTTTAAGGTAATTTTTTATGGTTTTTGGAGTTCCCAAAGGAGAAACATTTGAACTAAAATCAATTATTTGTCGATCAGTACTTTGAAGGGGATTTTTACCACCATGAATAACTGGAACATGTCTAATTATAGATGATTTTGTTCGTATTTTCACAGTTCCAAATAGGACTAGCCGATTTAGTATGTTTTGGTAACACAGAAAACGAATATTAGTTGAAACCGATCATTAGTCATAATATGAGTAAAAAAAGAGTTGCAATAATCGGAGTTACAGGTTCTGTAGGTCAGGAGTTTGTACAGTCACTAAATAACCATCCATGGTTTGAAGTTACTCAAATTGCAGCATCCGAGCGTTCAGCTGGAAAAAAGTATCTAGATGCAATTAAAGACGCTAGCGGAATTGTTGCATGGGATGTTGGAGGAGAAATTCCAGAATATATCAAAGAAATGACAGTAAAATCAATTGATGAATTAGATGTATCTCAATTAGACTTAGTATTTTCTGCAGTTGAATCAGTAGCAGCCAGAGACATAGAAACCAAAATGGCTGCAGAATTACCAGTGATTTCTACTAGTTCAGCTTATAGATATGAAGATGATGTTCCAATTCTAATACCAGGAATTAATGATGAGCAAAGTGAATTACTTGAAGTACAAAAGAAGAATAGGAATTGGAAAGGTTTTGTGGCACCACTACCAAATTGTACCACAACAGGTTTAGCAATAACACTAAAACCATTACTTGAAAAATACGGAGCAAAGAAAGTCATGATGACTTCTATGCAAGCAATTTCTGGTGGAGGTAAATCAGGAGTATCAGCAATGGGCATTACAGATAATATTTTGCCATATATTCCTAAAGAAGAAGGAAAAGTAAGATTAGAAACAAGAAAAATTCTTGGAAAGCTAAAAGATGGAAAAATTGAAGATGCAGATATTAGAATTAGTGCAACATGTACGAGAGTTCCCGTAATAGATGGTCATACTGAATCAGTTTTTGTTGAAACAACACAAGAGATTAGTCCTGAAAAAGCAAGAGATACCTACAATCAATGTAACAAGGATATTTCAGTTCTAGGTTTACCATCTGCTCCAGAAGATTACTATGCATTTCATGAGGATCCTACAAGACCTCAACCAAGAATGGAAAGAACTGTAGGTGATGGAATGACGACAACTATTGGCAGGGTAGAAAAAGAAGAATTGTTTGACAATGGTTTGAAATACATGTTGTTCTCACATAATAAAAAAATGGGATCAGCTAAAGGAGCAGTTTTGTTAGCAGAAATGTTATACAAAAAAGGCAAGATTTAGACAATTTTTTGCAATTTTTACAATAATAACTTTATAAGATCCAGAAATCTAGATCGACTCAGGTGTTTTAGACGGCAAAAGTAGATGATTTAGATTTACAAATTTTATCAGAATTATCAAATGATGCTTCAATATCAGTCCCACGTTTATCAAAAAAAATTAATGTTAATTCATCAGTAGTGTATTCTAGAATTAAAAGACTAGTAAAAAGAAAACTAATTGAGCGCTTTACAATTGATGTTAACGATGCAGAATTAGGATATAATGTCAAAGCTTTGACTGGAATAAATATGGATACAAAAAAACGAGATCACATAATAGAAGAATTGTTCAAAATCGATGGAGTGCGAGAAGTAGCAGAAGTAACAGGTAGATTTGATATTTTAGTTACAATGTATTCAAAATCATTAGATCAAATGCATAAAATGGTCTCTGAGCGAATAGGTAGAATTGAAGGAATTCAATCTTCTGAATCATTTATTGAAATGAAGTCACGAATGAAAGCAATGCCATATATGCCATCAAAGGATAGTGACTAATATTGCAAAAGCAAAAATCAGAATCCAGAATATCAGTATATTATGAATTAACAAAGCCAAAAATCTGGTATTTGCTAGTTTTTACTGCATTTGGTGCTGCTTTAACAGCATCCAATATTTACGATATTGAAATTTCTCCAGCAACCTGGCTACTAATGTTATTTTCAGTAGCAGCAGGATCTGCTGCTGCAAATACTTTGACAAATTATCATGATAGAGATATTGATGCAATAATGGAAAGAACAAAGGATAGACCTCTACCATCAAAAAGGATCTATCCAGCAGTTAAGGCAAGAAATTTTGGATTAGCATTAGCTGGTATATCACTGGTTTTAGCATTTGGAATTTCTTTTACCACTACATTTGAGCAAGGTGCTTGGGCAACTGCTTTCATTGCATTTGGATTGGTAAATAATATCATAATTTACTCATATGTGTTAAAACGAAATTCTAGAACAAACATTATCCTAGGTGGATTATGTGGAGGTTCACCCCCAATGATTGGATGGGTTGCAGTAAGTATGTCAGATTTATGGACTATGGGTCTTGCAATGGCAGGTTTAGTGTTTATTTGGATTCCAATGCATATTTGGGCATTAACATTACATTTCAAAGAAGATTATAACAAAGTAAATGTTCCAATGTTAACTGCTGTTCAATCAGAAAAGACTTCTGCAAGAGCTATTGCAGTTTCAACTGTAGTGATGGTATTATTTTCGATTGCACCATTTTTCATTACAACTCAAAGTGGTGATGAAATGGTTGGTGGAGTATATTTGTGGACAGCAATTGCATCAGGTGCATTAATGGTAGGATTATCAATATGGGTAATTATCAAACCCATGGAAAAAGCTGCGTGGACTTTGTTTAAATTTTCTAGTCCATACTTGGCAGTATTGTTTATTGCGCTAATGGTTGATTCTGCATTATAAGATACTCCCTTTATCATCTAAGCTGTTAAGCTCTTTAGTGATTTCAGTATGATCTTCAACTAAGGACTTGATCTCATTTTTTAATTCTTGGGAATTCCAGTCAGATGAAATTAAAGCTGTTAATTTAGCAACAATTCCCCATTGAATATTATTTTGATCATCAATTAATTTTAAAAATCTCTTTCCCTTTTCTTCATCATTCATAATTTTTTGATAAATAGCAATCATAAAAAGTTAGCATTGGTAATATCATAATTTCAAAGTTTTATTAGTAAATTAGATACTTTTTCGTTATGCAGTGTAGTATTTCAGAATGTAAGCATAAAGCATTAGAAACAGTTCAAATTAGTTTTAGAGAAACAAGAAACCTATGTGAAATACATTTAGAATTATTTAAAAATAAAGATAATAAACATGTGCCAAAATTTTCTAAAGGTTCAAGTTTTTAGTAAAAAGTTGAGCCAACAGAAATAAAATTATTGAAAGATTTAACTTCTAGCATTAGTAAATCAGAATATGGCAATTAAGAAGAAAAAGACAGCCAAGAAGATAGCAAAAAAACCCGCTTCAAAACCTAAAAAACAAGTCAAAACTGCGTCAAAAAAACCAGAATTTGAAAAAGCATGGAAAGATTACAATTCAGCTTTAAACGGATGGAAAGAATCTCTTGCACAATGGCAAAAAGCTACAAATGAAACATTGATGACATATCATGATGCTTGCCAAAAAGCGTTAGAATCAGATGCAGAATTATTGAAAAAAGTTAGTTCAAGTTGGGAAAGTACCTGGGAGGAAATTGGTCCTGAATATATTAAACAACAAACAAAGATGATGGAAAATATATTTAAAGAAACCAATATTGAATCAATTAAAAAATTTAATGGACAGTGGGAAAAATTTCTTAAAACATCTGGTGATGACTCAATAATTGCATACCAAGAGGCTATCAAAAAATTTAATCAGGCATGGCAATCAGGACAAATGTAAAAATTCTAAATTAGAGATTCTTTTATTTTTTCATTTTACCAATTCGAAAAACTTTACACCCACATTCGGAACATAAACCCCTAATAGCTGGTCTGCCATTTTTCATGATTGTTTCTTCAGGATTTTTGATTATACGCTTAGTTTTACATTTTACACAGTATGCTTCTTGTGATTTTGTTTTAGGTGATTTTGTTTTAGGTGATTTTGTTTTAGGTGATTCGGGATTTTGAAGTTTATTTTCAATATCGTCAAGTTTTTTGTTTTGTTTCCTTAAGGTTTGAATAATTTCATGTTCTATATCTACTGCTTCTAGTTTTTCAATTTGTTTTTCCAATTCTCTAACTTTGGAGAATTGTTCAGGAGTTGCTTCATTAGTATTAATTTTTTCATGTAGCATATTTTCGAGATCTTCGATTTGTTGTTGTAGACTATTTACCTGAGCCAATTGTTCAGGGGTTGCTTCTTCTTCCTCAATATCTATATCTGGTAAAATTTGATTATTGAGAATATTTTCTAGATCTTCGATTTGTTGTTGTAGACTATTTACCTGAGCCAATTGTTCAGGGGTTGCTTCTTCCTCTGATTCTAATGCAGGTTCTGGTACAAGGTCTAGTTCTTGTGGTAGTTCTTCAGCTGATTCTTTTGGTAATGAACCTCTAGGACTGGAAGGTGGTTCTGGTTCTAATGCAGGTTCTG
>JABDOO010000003.1 GCA_013043295.1 Candidatus Nitrosopumilus sp. | reverse complement strand
CCATTATTTTTCACTGCAACAGGAACTTTGTGATTTTTACCTGAAGCACCTGGAATAGTATCATTAACAATTACTTCACACTTATGATACATACTTGACACATATGCAAAAAATCTGTATTGGGCATATTTCCCTGCTGAATCTTCTTCACACCCGACAAACACTTTGTGAAGTAATTCTAAAGCATCATCATTCATACTTTGTAGTCTATCGTCAATTCTTCCTCTTTCAAGGAGTTCTGATTTACATTCCTTTGCAACTAGAACTAAAATAAAATCTGGTAAATTGTAATTTTTCAGGGCAGCTACAAAAGCTCCTGCTTGAGACATGCCAAATTTTGGGAACCCTTTATTGACCATGCTTGCACCTCATTTTAGAAAATTTGCAATTCCCCAACATTGTATTAAAAAGCTGCTTTTGGCTTATAATTGTTAAGAATTTACATGCCTACTACAAGAATTTCCTTTAATTTTAAATTGTAAATATTAAATTCGGGATTAATTCCCAATATTATGTGGATACTGATACTACTTCAGAGCTTGTTTCTAAAGTTTATTTGAAATTAAAAGAAAATATTGTAAAATATAGAAATGTTGTTGGTAGACCTTTAACACTTACAGAGAAAATTTTATCCGGCCATCTTAACAAAATTGATGATACTGTTTTCAATGGCGGAAAAGATTATGTCTTTTTAAAACCTGATAGAGTTGCATTACAGGATGTTACAGGACAAATGGTAATGCTACAATTTATGCAAGCAGGATTAAAACAAACATCTTTACCAACTACTGTACATTGTGACCATCTCATTAGAGCAGAAGTTCAAGGAGACATAGACATGAAAGTTTCATTAGATGAAAATAGTGAAGTTTTCAAATTTTTACAATCTGCTTCAGCAAAATATGGATGTGGTTTTTGGAAACCTGGTGCAGGAATTATTCATCAAGTGGTTCTTGAAAATTATGCGTTTCCTGGTGGATTAATGATTGGTACAGATTCCCATACTCCAAATGCTGGGGGTCTTGGAATGATTGCTATTGGTGTAGGTGGACTAGATGCTGCTGAAACTATGGCTGGTTTACCATGGGAATTACTATATCCTAAAAAAATTGGTGTCAAATTGACTGGTGAACTCACTGGATGGACAGCCCCCAAAGATATTATTTTGAAGGTAGCTGAAGAACTAACAGTATCTGGTGGTACAAATGCTATTGTTGAATACTTTGGACCAGGAACAAAATCTATCAGCTGTACTGGAAAGGCTACCATAACAAACATGGGAGCAGAAATTGGAGCTACATGTTCTATTTTCCCATACGATCAAAGAATGGAGACTTATCTAAAATATACAAACAGAGGTCATATTGCTGATTTGGCAAACCAAAATAGAGAATCATTAATTGCAGATCCTGAAGTGGAAACAAATCCAGAAAAATTCTTTGATAGAGTTATTGAAATTAATCTTTCAACATTAGAACCACATATTGTTGGACCTCATACACCAGATTTAGCAAGAACTATCTCAGAATTATCTGATGATGTGGAATCAAATGATTACACTGACCCAATTTCTGTTGCATTAATTGGAAGTTGTACAAATTCATCCTACGAAGATATGTCAAGAGCTGCTAGTTTAGCAAAACAAGCAAAAGAAAAAGGAATTAAAGCAAAAATTCCACTATTAGTAACTCCTGGTTCTGAACAAATTCGTGGAACCATAGAAAGAGATGGTCAAATGGATTCTCTAAAAGATATTGGTGCAACTGTTCTAGCAAATGCATGTGGACCGTGTATTGGTCAATGGAATAGACCAGAACTAGATAAAGATCAACAAAATACTATTGTAACAACATTTAACAGAAATTTCCCAGGTCGAAATGATGGTCGTAGAAATACTCTAAATTTTATTGGTAGTCCTGAAATGATTATTGCTTTAGCGTTAGGTGGAAAACTCTCATTTAATCCATTAAAAGATGATTTGATTGCATCTGATGGAACTAAATTTAAACTTGAACCACCTAAACCGGCACCAGAAGTCCCTGAAGAAGGTTTTATGAGACCTGAAGGAATTTTCATTGCACCTCCAGAAAATTCTGATGATGTTGAAGTAATAATTGATCCTAATAGTAAACGACTCCAAAAGTTAGAACCATTCCCAAAATGGGATGGTAAAGATTTTGAAGATATTCCAATTATGGTAAAAGCCAAAGGTAAATGCACTACTGATCATATCTCTCCTGCAGGAGCATGGCTATCTCTACGGGGTCACTTGGACAATCTTAGTGATAACATGCTTTTGGGTGCTGTAAATGCATTTAATGATAAAGTAGGTGAAGGTAAGAACTTTTTAAATAATAAAATAGAATCTTTTTCAAAAATTGCAAGACAGTATAAAGAAAAACAAATGAGTTGGGTGATAATTGGTGATAACAATTATGGTGAAGGCAGTAGTAGAGAACATGCAGCAATGTCTCCACGCTATTTGGGATGTGTAGCTGTAATTACAAAGAGTTTAGCTAGAATTCACGAAACAAATTTGAAAAAACAAGGTATCTTAGCAATGACATTTAGTAATCCAGATGACTATGAAAAAATTCTTGAAGATGATAAAATTAGTTTAGTTGGTCTAAATGAACTTCAACCTGACAAACAAGTCAAGTGCATATTATCACATTCAGATGGAACCAAAGACGAAATAATGTTAAACCATTCTTACAATAAGGCTCAAATTGAATGGTTCAAAGCCGGATCAGCTCTTAATGTTTTAAGAAACCAATAAAATTTTTAACGTGGGGCCGACCGGAATCGAACCGGCGACCTACGGGTCACTACAGCTCCAAACTTACATCATCCGTGAGTCAGTTTAGCTTAGTTAACCTTTGGAGCCCTTAGCGGTGATCTTTTTCGTAGACACTGTCGCCCTACCAGGCTAGGCTACGACCCCACAAACAAGAATGAATAAGACTTGAATTTTAAGTTATTTTTAACCAAGATTTATTTGCAATAATCATCAAATTGTAATTGTTAATAGATAATGGTAAAACCAATTTACATAATATTAGGTGCGATCCCAGTAATTGCAGCTCTTTTACTTGTCACACCACTAATACTGAAAAATGAAATTCCAACTTCTGCAGCAAATTACACTGATAATCTTGAAATCGAATATACAAAGCACCAATTAAAGAAAATCTCCTATGGGGTAACTGAAAGGGTAGGGGCAACAAAAACTGAAATTCTTTACATCAAAAATGATGGAGAAATCAAATATTCTGTAACTGAACAAGGCTACTTGAAACCTGACGTTCGCTCAAAATTAGATGAAGCAAAACTTAACAAAATTAAAGCCTTGGTAAAAGAAACTGGTTTCATAGCAATTCCCTCAGAATCTTTTGCTGTTATGGATAATGCAACTGAGTATCAAAAATCAAATGTTAAAGTAACATTGAATGGTCGCGTTAATCAAATACATTGGCCACAACAAAGTGTAACAGAAGATTTTATTCCGCCAATAATTACCATGGTCGAATCTGAACTTGATCTAATTATGTCTGAATTTAGTGAATAGATACAAATAGTCTTTAGGAAAAATTAAGCTATGCTTCCATTATCAGGTGAACGTTTAGATGCTAAAGGAATAGTTTCTAGAAAAGTTAATTCTATTGATACCTTACATGGTTCATCTACTGTTAAACGTGGTTTTGCTCATATGTTAAAAAATGGGGTTGTAATGGATGTCACTACCGTAGAGCAAGCTCAGATTGCTGAAGAAGCTGGTGCAGTTTCTGTTATGGTCTTAGATAAACTACCATCAGAAGTAAGAAAAGCTGGTGGAGTTGCAAGAACTGCAAGTATTAGAATTATTGAAGAGATTATGGACTCTGTTACAATTCCTGTTATGGCTAAATGTAGAATTGGACATGTCAATGAAGCATTAGTCTTACAAGAAACAGATGTTGACATGATTGATGAATCTGAAGTTTTAACACCTGCAGATGAGCTGCGACATATTTGGAAATGGGATTTTACTACACCTGTTGTTAATGGAGCAAGATCTTTGGCCGAAGCTTTAAGAAGAATTGAGGAGGGAGCATCAATGATTAGAACAAAAGGAGAACCAGGTACTGGAAATGTAGCTGAAGCCATCAAACATATCAAAAAAGTAAATGATGAATTAAGAACAATAAAATCAATTTATGATTCTGGAGATAACCAAGATCTAGTTAGAATGGCAAGAGAGTTCAAAGTATCATATGATATTGTTGAACAAACTGCTAAACTAGGAAGATTACCTGTTGTAAATTTTGCTGCTGGTGGAATTGCAACACCTGCAGATGCAGCATATTTGATGTCTCTTGGTTGTGATGGAATATTTGTTGGATCTGGAATTTTTAATTCAGATGATGCTAAAGAGAGAGCAAGAGCAATAGTTTTGGCTACTACATTTTGGAATGAATCTGATAAAGTCAAAGAGGCACAGAAAATGATTGACGAAAGACAATCTATGATTGGATTAGATGTTAACACTTTGGAAGTACGTATGCAAGATCGTGGTGGTACAGCATGAGTATTTCTGTTGGTGTATTGTCAATACAAGGAGATGTTCAAGAAAATATTCTTTCAGCAAAAGCTGCACTTGATGAATTAGGAATAGATGGAAATATTTCTGATGTAAGGACACCTGAAGAAATTTCTCAATTGGATGGCATAATAATTCCAGGAGGGGAAAGTACTACTATTGGGCAATTATCTCTCGTAAATGGGTCCCTTAAAGTTCTCAAAGAAAAAATCCAAAATGGAATGCCTGTTCTAGGGATTTGTGCTGGAATGATAATGCTATCAAATACTGCAAGTGATCGTATAGTTGGAAAAACTGATCAACCTTTATTGAATATTTTTGATATTAAATTGGAAAGAAATTCTTTTGGTAGACAACGAGAATCATTTGAAACTGATATCTCTTTAGAACCAATCAATATTCCAAAATTCAAAGGTGTTTTTATTCGAGCACCATCAGTTACTGAAGTTGGTTCTGGTGTAGAAGTACTTGGTAAATTTAATGAACGAATTGTTGCAATCAAAAAAGATAATGTAATTGGTACTGCCTTTCATCCTGAACTAACTGAAGATATTTCGCTGCACAAATATTTCATTAATCTTGTTAATTCATTCAAGAATTAACTTTGTAAATTATTTTGTTCAAAAATAGTTTCAATCTAATAAATTATGCATAGATTTTAAATCTTTTTTGAATGGTTCTAGTGTTTTAGGAATTTCAATTTTGATTGAATCCTTTAATGAAAGATTCTGAGATTTCTTTTCATTCCATACTTTGGAATTAAATTCTGAAATTTCTTTTGTTATATTCCCTTGTTCTTGAATATTTTCAGGTTCAACATGTTTTTCTTTATGAATACTATCTTTTGAATACAATTCCTTCCATAGATGTTCAGTAATAAAAGGAGTGATTGGTGCTAATAATTTTAAAATTGTTGATAATGTTTTATGAAGTGTAAATATTGCACCATCCCTTTCTTCATCAGAAAAATCAATTCCATATGCTCTTGCTTTTACCATTTCAATATAGTGTGCAGCAAAAACATTCCATGTAAATTCTCTAATTGCAATTGCTGGAATGAAAAAATTATATTCTGAATATCCTTTTTTACATTCTTTTACCAATTTATCTAATTCAGATAAAATCCATTCATCTGATGCAGAAAGATTACCTGATTCTATTACAGGAAAACTGGACAAAAATCTTGATACATTCCATAACTTGCTGAGGAATTTTTTTGTAGATTCAATTTTTTGCTCATTACATCTAAAATCATATCCATGATTAATTTCACTTGCACTCCAAAATCTAAAAGTGTCTGCACCTAATTTTTCAATAACAGGTAAAGGATCTATTGCATTTCCTTTACTCTTGCTCATCTTCATTCCTTTCTCATCCAGACCATATCCCATTACCCATGCTTCAGACCATGGTTTTTCTCCAGTAATTTGCTCACATCTAAGTAGTGTATAGTATAGCCATGTCCTAACGATATCTTTTGCTTGAGGTCTTATTGATGCAGGATATACTTTTTTGAAAAATTCTTCATCTCTGTTGAATTTACTTATGAAAAGTGGAGATACACTAGAATCCATCCATGTATCAAATGTTCTTTCTTCTCCCACAAATTCAGTGGAATCACATTTTGTACAATTATCAATTGGGCATTTTTCATTCCATGGTTTATAGTAATTTCCAGGCTCAGGAACATGAGGCTCTGAACATTTTTTACAGTACCATATTGGGATTTCAGTTCCATAGTATCTTCTCCTTGAAATCGGCCAGTCAATATTGATAGATTCTAACCAATTCATGAGAATCTGTTTATGCATGGGTGGATGGAATTCTATTTCCTGACCCAAAGTTTTGATTTTTGGAACTGCCTCTTTTTGTTTTAGATAATATTCTTCCATCGGAATAATTTCAATTGGTGTTTTACTTCTCTCTGAAACTGGTGTTCTATGAACAATATCTTCCACCTTGTCCAAAAATCCTTTTGCCTCTAAATCTTCAATGATTTTAGTTCTTGCTTGCTTTGGTTTTAATCCTGTATACTCACCTGCAACTTCTGTCATTCTTCCATCTAATCCAATTGCAACAATTTCTTCTAATTCTAATTCTCTAAACAATGAAACATCATTTTGATCACCATAACTACATACCATCACTGCACCTGAACCAAATTCTTGTTGCGCAGAATGATGTGTTCTTAATTCTACTTCTGCATTAGTAATTGGAACAATTATTTTCTTTCCAATGTATTGAGTATATCTTTCGTCATCTGGATTTACAATAATAGTTCTACATGCACAGAGTAGTTCTGGCCTTGTACTTGCAATAATTATTTCCTTATCTGTGTCTTTAATTTTAAATTTCATGTAAACTAGTTTTGTAGAAAGGTCTTCATAGATTATTTCTGCATCTGCTATTGTAGTACCTGATACCCAATCGTAATTATTTGGTCTATTTGCAAGATATACTTCTCCTTTTTTCCATAAATCGATAAATGTTGATTGAGTAAGTGCTCTATATTCCTCTGAATCTGTTCTATAGTAATTTGCAAAATCCCCACTAATGCCTAGGCTTTTCATAATGAGGATCATTTCAGCTTCCAAGTCGTCTAATGCCTCTCTACATAGATTAAGAAATTCGCCTCTTTCTGTTTCTCTCATCCTAATTTTGTGTTTTTTCTCAGTGTAGAGTTCAACTGGAAGTCCATTTCTGTCAATCCCTATTGGGAAATAGACATTTTTGCCGGCCATTCTTGCGGTTCTGGCAATCATGTCAATTTGTGAATAATGTGCTGCAGCACCAATATGCCATGGCCTTCCTGATGGGTATGGTGGAGGTGTGTCTATAGTATAGTTATCATCCTTTGGTGTAAAGTCATAGATTTTTTCTTCTTCCCATTTTCTAAGAATTTCTTTTTCTAATTCTGGATTCCATGCTTTCTCTGATATTTTAGGTTCCATTTTCTAACTATCTTTGAATATTTGAAATAATATGGGATCCTTTGTTGTATCCTTCATAGATGTAAACACCTAATGCCTCAACATTTAATGGCATTTTTGGTGCTAACAATTTGATAATTTCGCTTGAAAGGTTTTCAACAGTAGCTTCACCCTCTAATAGATATGTAGTATTTTTAGGAACTTGTAATTCAAACATTCCTTTGGGACCTTCAAATTGAATTTGATAATGTGAATCATCTTCTTTTTTTAGATATTTTCTATTTATGAAAAATTTATGATCAAAAACATTTACCACTTCTTTGATAATTCTTTTGGCTTCTCCAAAATCTAAAAGAAGATTGTCTTTCATTTGACCAACAAGTTCAACCATCACTGATGATGTATGCCCATGTAGTATTGAACATTTTTCAACTAACGGCAAGATATGTGCATAGTCAAATGAGAATGATGCATCCTCTAAAAATATAGAACCTGTTTGTGGGGTTTTATCATAAAATACAACATCTTGTAACTCTTTAATCTGTGCAACATATTTTGCATGACCTATTGCCATCACTTTTTTGTCAGGAAAATCTTCTTTGACTTGTTTGTATTTTTCAATATCTTCATCTGAATCAATAACCTCGATCAATCCCTTTTCAGTTTTAAAATCAATTACAATCTCTTCTCCATTTCTTAGTGTAACTTTGTGATTGTATTCATAATCTTGTTGAAGAAATGTAAGCATTTGAGCTACTGTCAATTCAGTTCTAGTTTTGAGCAAGTTTCCTTTCTTGTCAATATATCGAAAATCTGAATCTAATATGGTGGGGCTTGAGGCCATGTGAAGTCAACTGACTATGGATATAATATAAATTCTGTAATGATTATGCCTAAAACTCTTCATTTAGACTATGTCAAAGAGTTTAGAATTTTAGCCAGATTGACATCATTTTTTGTAATTCCTCCTGCATCATGGGTTGTCAAATCTATGGTGATTCTATTGTATACATTGAACCATTCAGGATGATGATTAATTTTTTCAATTTCCATAGCGGCTCTGGTCATAAAACCAAATGCTTGATTGAAGCTCTCAAACTGAAACTCTTTGTGGAGTTTTTCATTCACAATACTCCATCCTGGTAAATTTTTTAGTTGCTCATCAATTTCTATTTGTGATAATCGCATCATGGTATGTTAAAAATAACGTTAAATTAAAAGATTGATTCATTACCCTTTTGGAGAATCTGTGATGTGAGAGAAATGGATAAGATAAATGAAATATTACTTGAGAAAATCAAAAATTCTATTTCTGAAACTGTAGTAGAAAAGAAAATTGGAATAGCGTTTTCTGGTGGTGTTGATAGCACACTAATCTCAAAAATTTGCTCAGATATGAATTACGATATAACATTGTTGACAATTGGATTCCCTGAATCACATGATATTTTATTTGCAAAAGAAGTTAATGAATATCTCAAATATCCTCATCATATACTAGAAATTAACTCAGACACATTTCCATCTATATCTTTAAAAATTAATCAAACAATAAAGACAGACAATTTATCATGGAATGAAAACTGTATTGCGTTTTACTATGTTTCAAAATTAGCTAAAAGCAAAGGTCTTGACACTGTAATTACAGCAAACGGAATTGATGAATTATTTTGTGGTTATAATGCGTATAGGGAAGCATATTCTGGAGGAGAATCACAAATCACTGATGTAATGCTTGCAAAATTAGATAATGAATTAAAGATGATGAAGGCTGTAAATTTAGTTGCATCTGAATTTGGAGTAAAGATACTCCAACCATTATTGTCTCCAAAATTCATCGAGTATGCAAAAACTGTTCCTATATCTGAAAAAATTCATGACTCTGAGGATCTATTTCGTAAACACATTATACGAAAATTAGCAACTGAGATAAATGTTCCAGAAATCTCTTGTACAAAACGAAAAAAAGCTTTACAGTATGGTTCTAAAATCCACAAGGCTTTACTGAAAACTCGATGAACTTTTTATTATCCATAAGATTAGAGGTTTTTTAGATTCGTATCTAAGAACAGGATACTTTATGAACTAAAATTTACAAAATTAAAGAAATGATCAAAATAATTTCGCTTTTTTTTACAACAGAATTTTCATCAGAATATGAACCATTCCAGTTGTTACTTGGAGCTAGCATTGGAATAATAGCAGTTGGAATATTAGTTAAAAAAATAATTAACAGAAGTAAACACTGAACCCAAATTGTAAATTATCATTTGCTCTCTATCTGCGTCCATTTCTATCCCTAATTTGGTGGTAGAGTCCCCGTGGATTCTGCTTTTAAGATAAAATAATTCTAAAACCTATTAGACAAATTTCTTTACTATTTTCTGGACTGATTTATTCACATTACTAATGATTCTAGGTGATGCCCCTAGATGTTTTTCTGGTGAAAAAATCGCATCAATTTCCTTATCTGTTAATTTGGATGAAAATGCTTTATCTTTTTTGATGGCATCTTTGTAAAACATTCCTTTGTCGTTTGCCTCAAATGCAACTCTCTGAACATCTCTATATGCCTCAAATCTTGGAATACCTTTTTTGATTAATGCTTCTAAAACAAACTCTGCAAAAATTTGTCCCTTTGTTATGTATAGGTTCTCTACTATTCTTTTTTCATTTACCAGCAAGTTTGAAACAATTCTAGTCATAGTTTCTAACATTTCATCTACTAAAATCGATACCGTAGGAATGACAAATCTTTCATTAGCTGAATTTGATAAATCTCGCTCATGCCATAATGGAATGTTTTCAAAAGATACTGCTACTTGACTTCTTACTAATTTAGATAATGATGAAACCCGTTCACTCTTTATTGGATTTCTTTTCACCGGAACTGCACTGCTTCCCATTTGTCCCTTTTTGAACTGCTCTGCAACTTCTCCTATCTCAGTTCTCTGCAAATTTCTAATCTCTATTGCAATTTTTTCTAATGTTGCACCAATTAATGCCAACTCAAATACATATTCTGCATATCTTTCTCTGGGTACAACCTGAGTTGTAACTTCTGCTGGGAATAATTTCAATCGTTTTGCAGCTCTTTTTTGTACTTCAAGAGACTTTGCTCCCATAAGAGAACCAGTACCTACAACACCTAGAGTTTTACAAATCAAAATTCTTTTCTTAATCTCCTCAATTCTCTCTACATGTTTTGCCATCTCTGCAGCCCAGTTTGCAAATTTTAATCCAAATGATATGATACTGGCGTGTTGTCCATGTGTTCTACCCACTGCTGGAATTTTAGAATATTTTAGAGATTTTTTTGCAAGAATTGATGCCATCTTGGCAACTTTGGGTTCAATAATTTGTAATGCGTCTCTCATCTGCATTGAATTACTTGTATCAACTAAATCATTACTTGTAAGACCATAATGAATCCAAGGCCTTGCATTTTTAGAACACTTCTCACTAAGTGATTCTACTAATGCTGCTGTGTCGTGATCACTTTTTGCTTCTAACTGTTTGATTCTCTTTGCAGTAATTTTTCCTGAATTTGCTGCTCTGAAAATTTCTTTACCTACACTTTTTGAGATCATTCCTATTTCACTTTGAGAAATTGCAGCAGCCCCTTCAATTTCTAATTGATAGTCTACTTTCTTTTGTTCACTGAAAATCTCCATCATTTCTTTGGTTCCATAACGACCATTATCAATAGGTAAAATTGCCAATGTTTCTATTCTTTATACATGGAAAATAAATCTACTCATAAATCTGAACTTAATCTATTCTGTCTCTTAATTGGTGACAATCACATAAGCAACCTTTTTGACAATTCATTCTCTTACAATCTGAACACACATTTTTTCTCCAATATGGGGCTGTATTCATTTTAGTATCTCTGCGTCGCCTTGAAAGTGCCTTTCTTTACTTGAAGAAGAATTTTGATCAAATACAATGTCCAAATACCCATTAAGATATAATATAAAATACTCATATCTGGTTCCTCTGAAATCTCTTTGGGCTCTTCATCAACAGGAAAATCAAATGGTGGCATGTATACAATTCCAAGAAAAATTGGAATAACTACTAGAACAATGATGGGTGTTACCATGATTTTTAATTATATGGGCTATAATTTTTATAAATTTTAGCAACTGAATGAAAATACATATCTCTAATGTCTTCTTCTACTGATACTGCCAATAAATTAACAATGTCCGTTGCAGTAATAATCCCTACAACATTTCCATCATCTATAACTGGTAGTTTTCTTATTCCATTATCGTGCATTAAATCTGCAGCAATTCTAACTGATTCATTTGAATTAATTGAAAATAATGGAGATGACATAATTTGTTTTACTGGTTCTGTAATCTGATATGCATGAGCAACAACTTTTACTGAAAAATCTCTATCTGTAACAATTCCAACAGGAGAATTATTTTCCATAACAATAACTGCCCCTACTTTTCCATCTTCCATCATCTTAGCTGCCTCATTAACAGTCATTGATGAATCTACTGAAATCACCGATTTAGTCATTACATCAGCAATAGTAGTTGTTTTTCCATTTGTCATTTTACATTACTACTTGAACAATTCCATATTTTATGATCTTCTAGAATATCAAAGCTGAAAATCATAACAGATAATCTCAATTGACTTTAAATTAAAAAATTAACAAATACACACATGGGACTGCAAATAAAGAAAATTCTTGTTCCTTTAGATGGTTCTTCAAATTCTTTTAGAGGTCTTGATGTTGCAATTCATATGGCAAGAGAATCACATGCCACCATTACAGGCCTATATGTTGCAGGAATTGTCAAATCCAGAGCTAATGGACCTATTACTCCATTAGAGAAAATATTGTTGGGTCATGCTCAAAAAATTATGAAAAAGGCAAAGCTAAAGGCTGCAAAAAAGGGTATTTTGTTTTTTGACAGAGTCACTTATGGTGATAACGGGAAGAGAATTGTAGAAATTGCTGATAAACAAAATTTTGATTTAATTGTAATTGGTTCAAGAGGTATGGGGGCAGCAAAAGAAATTTTCTTAGGTAGCACTTCCAATTTTGTTCTTCATAAATCCAAGAAACCTGTATTGATTGTGAAATAATTTGATAGAATTAGAAACAAAAGCACTTGATTATTTGAAAAAACTATTAGAAAAATCCCAAGAATCATTTGATGGATTATCCACTAGATGGAATGAATTACAGCCTAGAAAAAAATTTGATGTTAAAATTTCTGAGGATTTTCATTTGGGATTTGTTTTTGGCAAACTTGAAGATAATTTTGTTGGATGGTTTTATTCTGAATATGGTAGATCCATGACTGATTCTGAATATAAACAATTTTGGATGAAATGTCGTAAATTAGTAAGATCTTTACATAAAAAATATGATGTGTTTTACTTTCAAGAATAATTTGAATTATTTATGAAAAATTAACTTCTGGTTCTCTTTTTTACAGCTGCAACTTTCTTTGATGATCTAACTTCTTTTGTTTTTGCAGTTGCTTTGCTAACTTTTCCTTCTGTTTTCATACTCTTTCCACTTCTTCTTGCCGCACGAGAAGCTTTAGCACGTATTTTTTGTTCTTCTTTCTGTTTCTCTAATTCTTTTTCAGTTAGCTTTTTTCTTACCATGATTAGCTATCTATTTTATCATAGATAAATTTGATCATTAACATATTATGTAGCATTAATCATCAAAACTATCTTTCTATTATCATGATTAATTTAAAATTATTTTACAAATCTTCTGATGATTTAAATTGGATTGATAGGAATTTTTACCCATACTCATGTCATCTACTAATCCAAAAAAAATTGGGGAAAATCAGTACCAAATTGATCCTGATTCAAATCTTGGCATGAAAGTTCCAGTTAGGATTTACGCTGATGAACCATTAATGGAGAAAATGCTTACAGATAGAACAATTATGCAGGCACGAAATGTTGCTTCCATTCCTGGAATAGTTGGTCATAGTGTTGTATTACCTGATGGGCATGAAGGCTATGGTTTTCCTGTTGGTGGAGTAGCTGCAATGGATGCAGAAGAAGGAATGATCAGTCCTGGGGGTGTTGGTTATGATATTAATTGTGGAGTTAGATTACTTCGCTCAAATTTAACAGAAGATATTGTTCGCTCAAAATTAAAAGAACTTGTAACTGATCTTTTTAGCTCTATCCCATCAGGTGTTGGTTCTAAAGGTGCAGTTAAACTTACACATTCAGAACTTGATGAAGTTTTAGTTCGGGGAGTTGACTGGGCAATTGATCATGGTTATGGTTCATCAAATGATTCTGATGTTTGTGAAGAAAATGGTCAAATACAAAATGCTGATCCAAACAAAGTTTCTGATAAGGCCCGAAAGCGAGGAGCCCCACAATTAGGAAGTTTAGGTTCTGGAAATCATTTCCTTGAAGTACAGAAAGTTGCAGAGATTCATGATGAAGAGGCAGCAAAGAGAATGGGTATTGAAGAAGGTACTATTACAACTTTGATTCACTGTGGTTCCAGAGGATTTGGTCATCAAGTGTGTAGTGATTATCTACGGGTATCTGAGCAAGCTATGCAAAAATATGAAATTAATTTACCTGATAGAGAACTAGCATGTGTCCCAAATAATTCTGAAGAAGGGGAGTCCTATAGAAAAGCAATGTTTGCAGCTCTAAATTTTGCATGGAGTAATAGACAAATGTTAACTCATTGGACAAGGAATTCATTTCAACGAGTTTTCAATCAATCAGAATCTGATCTAGATATGAAATTAGTTTATGATGTTGCTCATAATATTGCTAAAGTCGAAACACACAAAGTTGATGGACAAGATCGTAAATTGGTAGTTCATAGAAAAGGAGCTACTCGAGCATTCCCTGCAAATCGAAATGAGGTTCCATCAAAATATAGAGATTTAGGACAACCAGTTTTAGTACCAGGTTCAATGGGAACCTCCAGTTGGATTTTACTTGGCCAACCAAACTCGATGGATTTGAGTTTTGGCTCTACTGCACATGGTGCTGGAAGAACTATGTCTAGATCCAAGGCTAGACGAAACTATACCGAAGATGATGTCAAAAAATCCCTCAATGATAAGGGCATATTTATCAAAGCATTAACTAGAGATGGGGTTGTGGAAGAAACCCCTCAGGCTTACAAAGATGTTGATTCTGTAGTTAACGTATCTCATAATTTGGGAATAGCCACAAAAGTTGCAAAATTAGTGCCTATTGGTGTGATAAAAGGTTGAGCGAAGAAGATTCTGAATTAGAACGACTAAAGGCAAAACGACTAGCTGAGATGCAGAAAAATATTTCTACAAAACAAGAACCTGAAATTCCTACAGAGAGTATTAAAGAAACTACTGAAAATCCTCGAGAAAATCTAATTAAAATACTTGGATATAGAGGTATGGAAGTTTTAGAAAATGCAGAATCTCAATTCCCTAGTGAAACTAAGATGATAATAGAAAAATTATCTGAATTAATCAAAACTGGTGAAATCAATGAAACCATTGATGGGGGAAAACTATTGACGTTATTTAGATCAGTTGGATTGAATGTTAGAATGGATACTAAAATTAATGTTGAGCAAGACGGAAAATTTGTTTCTTTAAGTGATAAACTTAGTAATCAAACATCAGGTGATGAAGAATGAAAATTGTTTTAGAGATTGGAACTAAAAATTATGATAATGATTTACTATCCATTAAAAAAGCATTGTCTCATCTAGAAAGTTTGGTAAATGGTTACAATGGATATACTCTAAGTGAACCCTCATCCAAGTTTGGGTGGACATTTTTTAAACTTGCGTTTAAACCTGATTTACAAAATGGAATAGAAAAAAAATTTGCAGATATGATTGTAAAATATCAGGCAAATTATCCTGCAGAAAAATTTGCAAAATTTATGACAGATTATTTTGCTTCTAGGAATTGTGAAGTTAAAATAAAAATATCTGACTAAACTCTTCTTCCTCTTTTTCCACCTTTCTTTCTGGTGGTATCATGAGGAATAGGTGTAACATCATCAATTCTTCCAATTTTAAATCCGCCTCTTGCTAAAGCTCTAATTGCAGCTTGTGCACCTGGACCTGGAACTCTTGAACCAACTCCACCAACAGCACGAACTCTGATATGAAATCCTGTAAATCCTTTTGTTCTAGCAGATTCAACTACTGCATTTGCAGCTTTCATTGCAGCAAATGGTGATGATTCATATCTGTCTGCATTTACATGAATTCCTCCAGAACTGATGGAAACTGTTTCACCACCAGTTAGGTCAGTCATGTGAATAATTGTATTATTATAACTACTGTAAATATGAGCAATTCCCCATTTTTCAGGACCTTCTTTCTTTGCCTCTGGTTGAGATTTTGATTCTACTACCTCTTCTTCTGCTTTAGTTTCCTCTACAACAGCTTCTGTTTCCTCTACTGCTGTTTCCACTACTTCAGTTTCTACCTCTGACAATGTCTAATCAGGCCTTAAAGGGTTTAAAATACATTGATTTTCAAAATTGGCTTGTTTTTAGGCACTTGACTAAAAATCTATGAGTATTCATATACTATATTCATCTGGTTGGATCCAATGGGATCTATTTTCTTTTTGGCAATTGGTGTAGCAGTTGCCACTGCTTTGATAGCTTCTGTTGCAATTCACTTTGCCACTTCAAATTCTGGCCTATCCCCCCAAGAACAAAACTGCCAACTAATAGCAAATGAAGGATATAAAATCCATGCAACTTATCCTGATTCACATCCTGATGATCTTCCTACTGATGATTTTAACCGTTTAATGCATCTTGATGAATTGTGGATTACTGAATGTGTTAATGTATTACCAAGTGAATCAATTTTTAGTATTGTAAATAATGTTGAAAGGGATTTCTCTTATGGAGAATAATTATTTGAAATGACTCCACCCAAAATCTTTTACCTGGATCAATTTATCATCTCTACTAACAAATACTCCTTTGCCAGAAGAAACATACCCAATTTCTAAAATAGGAATTTTTAATATTTTTGCACTTTTTTCTATAGTTTTTTTATTTTTAGGAGATGCTGTGAATACAATTTCATATTCTTCCCCTCCATTGAAAATCATTTTATCTAGATTTATCTTGTAATCCCTTGCAAATTCTTTGAGATCTTTCAAAGCAGGAATTTTGTCTATGACAAATTTCTTTTTACTTTGATTAGACATCTCAATTAATGTAGTTGATAATCCATCGCTGGAGTCCATAGATGATGAAAAATATTTTTTGTTCTTTAACCCAAAATCTAATCTAGGTTTAGGGTTAATAACAGAATTTATTGCCTTTTTTACAAAACTCCCTTTGCCTTTCTTCTTTCCAAGCAACATATCTAATCCTGCATATGTATAACCAAATGGGCCAGTCACAAATATCAAATCTCCTACTTTGGAATCTTTTCTAGTGATTATCTTATCTGTGATTCCAAATAGGCATACAGTAAATACAATTTCTTTACCTTCATTTGTATCCCCTCCTACTATTGAAATATCAAACTCTCTACATGCTTTTTTAAATCCTGAAACAATTTCCTTAATTTTTGAATATGAAATAGTTTTTGGGAGATTGACCGAAATAATACCATATTTTGGCTTGACTCCTTTTGATGCAAAATCACTTACACATGCAACAACACTTTTCCTTGCTGCATCAGATAATTTCATTTTGTATGGGATGTCTGTACTCTCTACCATAGTGTCTGTTTTTGCTATAATCTTTGATTGACCAAAATTCAAAATTTCAACATCTTCTGATTCAAATTTTTTGGTAGATAGACCCTTTTGAAAAATCTTGATAATTTCAGATTCATCTAATTTTTTCATAATTTTGATTCACCATTTCTATTGTATCTTTAACTATTCTTTTGCATTTTTCTTCATCATTTGATTCTGCTGATACTCTAATGATATCTTCTGTGTTTGATTTTCTTATCAAAACCCAACTATCTTCATCAATAATCCCTTTAATTCCATCTAAAGAAATTGTTTCAGAATATTCTTTAGAAAAATCTGATTTAACTTCATCAATTACTTTATCATGTAATTCTGAATCAATTTTTGTTTTATCTCTAATTTGATAATAACTTTCCATGAAATTTAAGACTTCATTAAATTCTGTTGTTCCAAGCATTGAAGCAATTAAACCACTAGTTAGAATTCCTTCTCTACAATAGTTGAACTCTGGTAAAATAAATCCACCACTGCTTCCTTCACCTCCAGCCTGTGCATTATTTTTTAACATCAGATCTATCACATTTGCTTCACCTACTTTTGATCTCTGAACCTCTCCTCCTTTTTCTTTAATGAATTTCTCAACTGACACACTAGTATCTATACTTAGAACAAATTTCTTAAAGCCTAATTCCAAAGACTTTGCTACCCCTAATCCAAGTGTAACATCTGGAGTTTGTTTTGTCCCATTTCTTACAACTACTAACCGATCACCATCTAAATCAAAAGCAAATCCTATGTCTTTTTTGTTAGTTGATGAAATTAAATCCGATAAATTATCTGAAGTGGGATCTGGGCCTCTAGTACATCCCAAAAGATCTTCATTAATGGTTTTAACATGACATCCAATTTGAGTTAGTATTTCTGGGGCAAATCCCTTTGCTGCTCCTCCACCAATATCTACCACAATTTCGGGTTTATTTCCAATATCTCCAATGATTTTTTTTACATCTTCAATATACGATGATGTTAGTTCAGTCTCATTCCCAATTTTTGTTTTTAAAATTTCTTGATGGCTGATTATTTGAGGCAGCTCTTGCTCATTAATTCCTCTTCCTTCAATTATGAATTTCATTCCATTCCATTCCAAGGGATTGTGAGATGAAGAAACTACCAATCCCGCACCATATTTTCTAGCTTCTCTAAAAACTACTGGCGTTGGTACTGTACCTAAATTAAAAACATCTATTCCATTTTTCATCAACTCTGCACTTGCAGTATCTTTTACCATTTGACCTGATGGTCTAGTGTCCTTTCCAACTACACATTTTTTAGATTTAATTAGTGACGAAAAATTATTACTAAATTCTAAGATATCTTTGAGGTTGAGATCTTCTCCAAAAATTCCTCTAATTCCTGAAATAGTTTTTTTCATTTAGTCAATTTCGGAAAGGCTTTTTATTAACTCTGATGGATTTGTCCAAACATGCCTTGATAGCTCAGCCTGGTAGAGCGAACGCCTCGTAAGCGTTAGGTCGCGAGCTCGTATCTCGCTCAAGGCTTGTTAAATTTTCAAAATATTTTAGATAAAAATTAAGTTGAATCTTCGAGGGTCTCAATATCTGTTTCTAGCTCTTTTGCTAGACCTTCCCACCATTGTTTTGTTTGTTCTGCCAAATACTCCCCTCATCAATTAATTAGAATTGTCCTTTATAGATCTGTCGGTTGATTAATCATTGATCAAACACTAGTAAATTCTAAAAAATATTCTAGCTTTCTTTTTCATCACGTTTGTTTTTCATCTTTCTATAGATGATTATCATAAGAGTTGCACCTGCACATCCCCAAAATAATTCTGATGTACCATTTTTTATCCCATATGGCTGAAATACTCCCACAAACCCTAATGTCATAATTGCAACAAGAATTATTCCTATTATTTCCAGCATTTTAGCCATATCTATGCTCACTTTGTAAAATCAAAAAGATATATGGTTTTGTAAAACAACTATTTCGTGGATAAGTATCTTGTAGTCATATTGATCTTTATGGTAGTAACTATTCCAATAGCGTTTGTTGAACCTTCTTCAGGAGAATTCAGAGATCCTCCTCTTATTCCACTATTTTATGCTGCAATTGCTGGAATTATAATTATTTTTGTTTACAACTCATACAAAGAAAGAAAAGAGCGACAAAAAGCTAATGCTAAACGAAGATCTAGAAAATAGATTTTAAAGTTCTAATCCAAATGATTCAGCAATACTAGAGAAATTTACATAAGAATCCAAGTATTGTCTACCTTTTGAAGTAATCACAAAAGTGTTCTTGCCATCAAATTCTATTTTGTTAATAAGACCTGCCCCTGTTAGATTCTCCAAGAATTTTGACAGTCTGGAATGTGATAGATTTGCTTTTGTAAGAAGTGATGTTGTTTTAATGCCTTCTTGACCAGACTGTTGTGTAGCAGTAAGTAAATCTGCAACAATTTGCATACTGGTTCTATAGGAAGCCATACGTAACATATCCCAAACCTATGATATAAGGGTATTACCATTAATTCAGATCAGATAAATAAGCACTGACCTGATTTTCCTGCAATGTCCTCTCAATCTTCTATTCCTTGGTTTGATGACTTTGTAGGTGTTGCATACAGATACTATGATCTAAGAATGAATGTTGTTCCATTATTTACTGACCGAAAAGAAGCTGCTTCACTCTGGCATGATACAATTCATTCATGGGTGGATCCATCAATCAAAATTCGATTTTTAGAGATTGATGATAAATACTGGTTCATCATGGGTTCCGATTCACAAAAACCTGATACGAATCTTTCATTTTTCAAAGAATTACCAAAGTCTGCAAATTATGAGCGATTCAAAAAAGGTCATGGTGGTGAAGCATATCTGAGATTAGGAGTATATGCAAAAAAATCCCTTGATGATGTAAAGAAAGATGCAGTATGTGATTGTAGTCATGAAGCTCAAGATCATGATGAAGGTGATGGTGATGTCTGCCTCTTCAAAAAATGTGATTGTAAAAAATTCTCTAGTTTCCAAGTTAATCTATTAAAAAAGAAAAAAGTTATCACTGACATTAAATTTTTAGAAGAAAAGGATGCAAAAAGTGATCCACTAGTTTGGAATTGTATTAATGCAAATAAATTATCAAAATCAGATTGAAATCAATCTAAATGTTTGTTTACTCTAACATGATCTCCAGGATAATGTTCATCAACTTTTTTGGAATAACATTTACCACATAATGTACCATCTATTTTCCATTCCTCCATTGCCTTAAAACGAAATCCTACTGTTTCATTACATATTACGCATTTTTCTTTTTTACCCAAAGTGATTTTGCTCTTCTTAATCAATATAAAAAACATTCTGGAGTTTATCCTGCTTTGAAAAATTATGTTAAATAATACTGGTTTATACTGAATTTAGGTAGGCAGTCTGACCAATGTAAACCTCCTGCAAGATTTTTACTTGGTTAGACTACTACCTTTGATATCAAAATAAACTAGTTGTGAGTTTTTTCAATGCTAAAATTTCATCTTCTTCCTGTCTGATTTTTTTATCTATCACCCTTAGCATTGAATCGTTCCATACATGCTGGGAGAAGAAATTATGTTTTGTATTTGCTAACTCAATTTCGTCATCTACAACCGTATCTTCAAGAAATTTAGTTACTATCACATCTGTGATCTTCAAAATTCTAGAATTAAGTTTAAAACTACGAAAAATTGGCTCTAATTTCCTCACATCGCCTTTAAAATCACCTTTTGATTCAAGAATTTTTTTATGGAGTATTTTGAAATATACTGCTACAAAAAAAAGTGTGGCATACCTTTTTGTTTTATGCCCACCTTGTTTTCCATACTTTAATGATTTTTTTGCAAATTCTTTAACAAGGTATGGATAAAGCAAAATTCTATAATCATCTTTTAGATTATCGTTAAACACATCATCATACTTGCTTCCTCTTGGAAGAAATTGTGCAGGAGAACTGTATGCTTCTGTTGGTCTCTGTTCAATACCTGCTACTAATGCTTGTATTGCATCTTTGGCAACAATGACTTTTTTGTGATTATCTGGAAGGTAGTTATTGTATATTGTGTCTCCATCATATTCACATTGTTTAGATTTTGATTTTGTATCAAAAGAACCAGCTTGTATTTCATAAAAATATCCACAATTTTTCAATTGGGATTTAATAGACTTGTGAAAATCCATTAATGAAACTAGATCTTTTCCTCTAACTGAATTTTGAGAATTTCTATATTTTGTAATGTTGTTTTGTTCTTGCTCATCGTTTGCTTTGATTATTGTTACTGTCATGGAACCTTCCATATTTTTTGTTCTCTTTGAATGATCAAGAATTGAGTTTGATGTTTGTGCCCCATTAACAATTTGTGGAGCTTGAAGTTCAATCATATTTTCACCTAACTCTGAAAAATCACTTACTACAATAGTAATTCCATTATTGTAAAAGAAAAATTTACCAGGATTAGTTTGTAATGTTTCTCTTAACCCTTTGTTAACTGTAGTCTTGAATTGCATCCATTGCCTTATGTTTGATTCAAATACGTAATCCCTATTCTTACTAACAAATTCTGTTAGTTCTCGTAACTTTAAAATTCCTAAAATTGTATTTTCATGCCTAAGCATTCTTTCTAGTTTAATGGCTGATTTTTTTCCAGCTGCTGGTTTTTTAATTCGATCCCACAATTTTTGAATAATCACTTTTTGATCAATGATTTCAACTACTTCGTCATGATAGTCAACTTCTTGATCAGTCACATAACAACATTTTATCTTTAGATTTTTTTCTTTTATTTTGGTTACCAGTTGTGCGATTTCTGGTCTCATTTTTACAACATCTTTTGCAAGTAACCGTTTTGCATCTTCTTTAAATTTTGCAATGGCTTCTAGTGAATGAGATGTACCGTATTTTGATTGAAATAATCTAATTGTGTTATCTGAAAAATCCACTGGTAGATATGCATCAATACCTAGATCATTTGCTCCATCAACAATGGCGTCTGCAGCATCATCCTCTGTAGCCTCAAAAACTCTTGTTAAAATCCACTGGAGAAAGTTATTTCCTTTTTCAACTTCATTTTTTGAATTTTCTGCATACTCATGGATGCTTTCTTGTATATTTTCTGCAAAACCTTCTAGAGGAGGACTAGAATTTTTCTGAATTAGTAGTGTGTGTGAACCGGGAATGTATTCCAATAACCCATTTCCATTTTGAGCCAATTGTGTATTTTGATATGTTATATATTTAGAGAATTGGGTAATTATGTAATAACTTTCAAAAGGATATGATATGATTTGATTAAAAAAATAATAATAATTCTACCAATAATCATAATTTTTGTTGTAGTGATTGCCTTAGCAGCATCCTATTCTTCTATAGAAACAAATTCTGAAGAACCAGAGTTAATTGTAAATGCTGATGTAATTATGCCTACCAAAGTTTCTCGACCTGGTTGTGAGGAGATTGATAGATGCTATATTCCATCTGTAATTGTAATCGATTCAGGTCAAAAAGTAACATGGCTAAATGAAGATTCTGCATTTCATAGTGTTACTTCAGGTTTTTACGGTGATCCTACTGACTTGTTTGATAGTGGACATTTAGATCCTTTTGAATCGTATTCTTTAGATTTCAATGAGACCGGAACATTTGATTATTTTTGCACTCTTCATCCTTGGATGAAAGGTCAAGTTATAGTGGAATAAGGTACCCGAGGGAGTCGAACCCCCTTGTATAAGCTTTGCAGGCTCACGCATAACCGTTCTGCCAGAGTACCGTTTTAAAAAACACAAAATGAATAATTAAACTCTTTAGATTAGAATTTGTTAAATGGTTTTGAAGCCAATTTTACATCTTCACCTTTTACTGTCTTTCTACTAGCATGAGAAGCCATATCTACTGCACTTTTAGCAATACTGTCTCCAATCTCTTCTAATGTCCTTCTTAGTTCATCTGCTGATTCATCACTTACTCTTTCTGCACCTGCTTTCTTGAGTATTCTATACATTGCAGATAATCCTAATTCTGATGATTTCATGAATTTTCTTTTAGTTTTTTCCGAAAAAAGATAATGAGTGAAAAAATATCACTAAGGAATCGATTTATACAGACTATTTTAAGAATTGGTAAAGAAATGACTTGGTATTTTGATTCTCATATACATTTGTCTGATCCTGTATATGATCCTGATATAGACATCTTGTTAAAACAAATGAAAAATTTACAAATCAAAGCTTGTTGTGTATCAATGAATTATAAAAATTCATTACAAACTTTAGATCTAGCAAAAAAAAGTGATCTTATTTTACCCTTCATTGGAATACATCCTGAATGTGCAAACGAAGAAATTGAAAATATATCGGAATTAATTGAAAACAATCATAAAACAATTTCAGGAATAGGCGAAATTGGATTAGATCCAACATATGTTAAAAATGATTCTGACACTAAAAACCAAAATCAAGTATTTGAAAAACTATTGTCGTTTGCAGAAAAATATAACAAACCTGTTTCAATTCATTCTAGAAAAAGTCTTGATGATATTTTTCAAATCATGACTTCCTATAACACAAAACATTCCTTACTGCATTGGTTTGATGGAAGTAAAAAACAACTCAAAAAAGCAATGGATATGGGATTTTTTGTTTCATACGGACCAGTTTTAATTTATGCAAATGATAAACAAACTTTGTTATCTAAAACAGATGAATCTCAAATCCTTGTTGAAACTGATGGTCCTGTAAGATTTTCTCGATGCTTTGAAATGAAATCTGGCCAAATTAGCTTTATTCCAAGTGTAATTTTTTGTGCTTCAAAAATTCTTGGCAAATCATTTGATGACATGGCATCATTATTGGAAAAGAATTCTAACTCATTTCTTGGAATATAGGTATAAAATACCCCAATCCATTATGTGCTCAGTGGATAGAATAAAACGACTTTCATACGAAGTTCTAGATGGACATAAATCCAAATTTGGTGAAGATTTTGCTGATAATAAAAAAGCTCTAGATCAAATTTCCATAGTTCGTTCAAAAGGATTGAAAAATGAAATTGCAGGATATATTACAAAATTTATCAAAAAAGAGATCCGAGAAGAAAAAGCTAAACAGGCACGTATTGAATCTTCAAAATCTGAACAACAAGATGAAGTGGAATCTCAAATTGAAACTACTGAGGAGAATCAAACTGAAGAAGTTACTGAAACTGTAATTGAAACTGTAATTGAAACTCCCACTGAAGAATCCTCTGAGACTGAAGAAAAAACTGAATAATACATTAAATATTATTTCTAGATTTTAAATTAGATAGATATGTTTTCTGTAAAGTTTGTAGGTGGTGCAAAAAAATCATTTCCAACAGAGAAATTAAAGATTGATAAATCTAATATTTCAATTGACGAATTACTTAATTTATTATTAGAATTAAAATCCCCTACTACTCCTAAACTTGATACAGAAAATATCTTAATAGCAATTAATGGCTCTGATTCTTCTGCAATGGATGGTAAATCTACAATAATAAAAGATAATGATCTTGTGAGTATAATTCCTATAATTCATGGTGGTACATCAAAAAAATTTACTTTTGAATATTCTAAAAAACAAATCCTTTCAATGGAAATTAGAGGACAAAAATCAATCAATGTAAAATTTATTGATGAACTTAGAAAAAAATATCCAAAAATAACACTTCAGGCTATTTCCAGTGATTTTGTTTTAAATTCTTATCATCTAAGAAAAATTATATCTCTATCAATTGAATCTAAAAAAAATGATATCTTACTTTCAAAAAAACTTGAAACTGACATTCTAATGCGATTTGCATTAACCACTCAAATTTCTGATGCAATTAAAAATGCTGGAATTAAATCTAAAAAAAATTTTATCATAGTTGCCATAGGAAATAAAAAGACTCTAGATGTTATTTATGATGATTTAAAACCACTTTCAGTAAATTTGTTTTCAAAAAATAATGAGAATTATCTGAAAAAACATTTTTCAATTACAAAAAAATACATTGATTCAATTCATTCAACTAATTCTTTAGCTGATATTATAGTTGAAAAAGCAGCTGTTTTACTCTGACATACTTCTTTTGGTCTTTTCAGTACTGAGAATATCTGATCTTTTCAGTATAGAAATTCCAGTTTTACTACCTAAAACCTCAATTAAGATAACCTTATCTGAAAACTCCAAAGACACTTTATTTTTTATTTTGTTTGCTATTTTTGTAATTATTTCTTTACTGGATAAATCTGAATTTCTTTTTTCAATTGATATTCTATATGTCTCCTCATCTAAAATTTGATTAGATAGTTCTGATACAGAATTTTCTATCTCTTCAATTTTTGATTCAATTACTTTTTGTATTGGAATTATTCTTTTACAGTATCTAATACTCCATGGCTCATCAAGTAGCATTTCTTTAATTTTTTTTACAGTATCAATAGGATCAAGATTAGTTTCTACTGTCAAAATTCCTGACATATTTGTAATTGTTATTTTAACATTAGAATCTCCAAATTCTTCCAAAATATCCCTTAATTCGCTTTCAGTTTCTGGTTCAAGGTGCCTAGGGCAAGTCACTATCAAATTCATACTTTTAGGACTTCCTCTTTGGTTAAAGCCCCTTCTCTGATAATTTTGATCGTTTCATTTTCTATCTCTACAATTGTTGATTCCCCATCACTTGTAATTATTCCACCATCTAGAAAAACATCATAATCCTGAATATTCTTCAAACATTCCTCTGGATTTTGAGTTGATGCAATTCCAGAAATATTTGCACTAGTTCCAACAAGAAAATCACATTTCTTCAATAACTCTAACGTACATTGATGATTAGGAACTCGTAATGCAATTTTATCATCTAAATTTAATGATTTTTTTATTTCATCATCATTTACTTTTAAAATTACTGTTAATTGACCGGGCCAAAATTTTTCAACAACTTTTTTAGTGAATTTGTCAAAATGAACAATTTTTTCTGCAGTTT
>JABDOO010000156.1 GCA_013043295.1 Candidatus Nitrosopumilus sp. | reverse complement strand
TGACGATATAGAAATTGATCAAGAAAAAGTAAATGAAGAACGACGGGCATATCTTGAAGAAGCCCGTTCTCAAGAAGCCTTTGATTAGAGGAATCTTTATCCGATCCTATCACATATAGTAAACATGCGTGCACTTTGTTTGATAACTGTAAAACCAGGTAAAGTAGATTCAGTCGTAGAGATTCTAAAGAAAAAACGAAAAATTGTAAAGCAAGTAATGATTGTATCAGGTAGGGCAGACATTAGTGTCCTGTTACAAGGAAATATTGAAGAAATTAATAATATGGTAATTGATTTTAAAAAAATCAAAGATATTGTTACGACTGAAACTCTGATTGAAGTGGAGGTAAATATGGGATGGTAAGGGCAATTATTTTGGTTAAATCTCCAAAAAAACTCATTGCTGCAAGGTTAAGAAAAATTTCGTCTGTTGCCGATTCATTTCCAACTAGTGGGCAATTTGATGCAGTGGCAATAATCGATGTCAAAGAATTAGTGCAAATAAAAGAGGTTGCAAATCAAATCCAGAAAATTAGCGGTGTAGATAGAACAGAAACAATGGTCGAGGTGCAATGACGCAATGGATTTAAAGAACTTCAAGTTAGTATATCTGTGAACATCAAAAAAGTAGGCAATGTCATTTTAGCAGTAAATGATATAGACAAATCCCTACAATTTTACCATGAAATCATTGGTCTCCCCATTAAAAATCAGAGGAGATCTTGGGTTGATTTGGGTACATCTGGTGCTTTATTGAGTTTACATCCAGCATCGTTGACAGCACAGCATATTGGAAGTTCTATTGAAAATGGAATTACCATAGGTTTTCTGGTTGGCGATATTAAATCCGCTCTTGAGGAATTAAAAGCAAAAGGTATCACTATTCATCGTGATATAGTTGAAAAAGATGCAGGAAAAAATGCAGTAATTTTGGATCCTGACGACTATCTTATTTCATTATTCGAACCTAGCTTTGATGACAAAGATCAACAAACTGGCGGATACCAAGGATTTACACCAGCTTAGATTGCCTTTTTAATTAAAGAAACAATCTTCTCTAAGCCTTTTTCTTTTCTATTAATTGATACATAGTATGTTACATTATTTTTCTGTAAAATTATAATTGTAAGTTTTTGATGTTGCAAAATCACATGCTCTAATTTTCCAATGGAACTAATTGTATCATTTCGTAATGAAACTAGTGTGGAAATTACAAATAACTCATTCTTAAAATCTTGAGATTGTAACAGTGGTTTTAGATTTGGTTTGATTAAGCCAGTCAATGTTCTTCCATATTGATTAACAACACCGGCATATCTGATATTGTCTGATATTTGTAAGATTTTTTGGCATTGTTTTCTATATTTGATTACTGTTTCTTTCCATTTATCTGCTGAAGTTTTAGCCATGATAAAACTAAGTTTTGAAATTAATAAGGATGTTGCCTTGTTGCAAACTTTAGAACTAGAAATGATTATTTAGAATTGGATTCCTTTTCTAGCTTTTTCTTTAATTCTAAATTTTCTTTGAGAAGTTTATCATTCTCAGTTTGAAGTGTTTCAAGTGAATTTTGTCTGGTATATGCTGGATGTCCAGGAGGGATTACAGTTGAATTCATGGTCAGTAAACCTGCAGCATATTGTTGATACATATTTTGAAATCCTTGTAGTTTTTGATTAATCGTTTCAGCCTTTTTCAGAAATTGTTCTTTTATTGGATTCTCATGAGTTTTGAACATTGGATTTGATAATCCTGGAGGCAATCTTGGGAATTGAAAAGCTAAATGTGGAATGTTTGGATTCAATCCATAGAGGTCACGTAAGTGATTATTAACTAAATTATCCATGATTAACATCAAAATTTGCTATATTTGTGGCTTGCTTTAGTCGTTTGATATACTCTTTAGTTAATTCTCAGGCGTTTTTGCTCAATTTGAGTTGATCGCAGATCCTTATAGATTCCTAATTTGGATCGCTGGTACGCATGGAACAAAAGCAAAAAACATGTCTCAA
>JABDOO010000025.1 GCA_013043295.1 Candidatus Nitrosopumilus sp. | reverse complement strand
GTTCGATGCTCTTGAATTTGAAAAACTCCTACACGTACAGGATCTTCGACTCTGAATTTTCTACCGTAAATATTTCCAACTACTACATTACCATTATCTACAGTAAGTTTTGCACCATTTTCAATTTTGTATTTATTTTCTAAAGGATTAATAAATTTAAAATCACCTTTTGTTAAATGGATATCTGTTTGGAATTCTTCTGTCCAAGAAGGACTGGTTATACTTCCTTGCATAATTATTGAACCATCATAACAAAAACTTCCCGCCATAAAATTACCTTTAATTGATAAAGCTCCCGTAGCTTTTCTTTCTAGTTCAATTTCTCCAAGGGTTTTTGAACCAAACAATCTAGTTGCAGTAGTGTTTGATGAATTCAAGGCTGAAGCCCAGTCTTGAGCAATTTTCATTTCTTTGAATAGTTCCTGACCTAAAATCTGATTTTTTCTTCTTACATCTGCTTCTGAATCACCTGAATACACTTTGGAATTTTTTAATTTTTCATAATCTGTGTCAGGATATTTTTTGCCAATTTTCAGATCATCGTATGCCTGTTTAATTTTGATAAACTGCTCATTTTCTCCCCCACGATCTGAGTGGAATTGAAGAGCCAATCTCCTAAATGCATCACGAACTTCTTTCTCGTTAGTACCTTCAACAATTCCTAAAATATCATAATTGCTCTCCACCATATTCTACACCAAAGTTATTTTTTCAAATTCCTATACTTGTAGGTTATTAAGCATAGAATATCAAGGATGTGGAAAAATGGTAAAAAATTAGAGCTAATTATTTGACTACTAGTACCGGGACTTTTGTTTTGTGCATTACATAATTTGATGTGCTTCCAAGAAATGCCTCTTTAGCGCCACCTAGTCCTCTTGCACCAATAACTATCATGTCAAACTTTCCTTTCTGAGCAAATTTGACAATTTCTGATCCAGTATTTCCACCACCAGTTTTGTACTTGAAAGTAGCACCAGCTTTTTGAGTCTTATTCATTGCAGGACCAATAGCCTTTACAGCCTTCTTTTGTGCCTCGTCTTTCATTTTTTGAGTATATTTTATTCCAGCTGCTAGAGGTAAATGAAATACATAAAATCCTGTGATTTCGGCATCCCCACCTTTTGCAATTTCAATTGCTCTGTCCAATCCTCTCATAGAATTTGAAGAGCCATCAAGAGGAACTAGAATTTTTTTGAATTTTGCCATGTATACAAAATCTATTTTTATTCAATATAAAAAACGATGATGATTTTCAAGGTTGGTATTCTCCTAAACTAATCATATCATGTTAATTAATTAAAATGAAAAATGAAATGGCATTTTGATGATTTTATTTACGGTTCTATAGATGGTGCTGTTACAACTTTTGCTGTTGTTGCAGGAGTAATGGGGGCGTCATTACCTTCTACAATAATTCTAATTCTAGGATTTGCAAATCTATTTGCTGATGGATTTGCTATGGCTATGGGCAGTTTTCAAGCATCAAAAGCAAAAAATGAATTTGTACAAATGAAAAGAAAACAAGAAGAATGGGAGATAGATAATTTAGAAGAACAAGAAAGGGATGAGATAAGAGAGATTTATAGAAAGAAAGGTTTCAAAGATGAATTGCTAGAAGATGTTGTACGGATTATTACTTCAAAGAGAAAAGTTTGGATAGATACAATGATGAAAGAGGAATTAGGGTTAATTGAAGATGAAAAAAACCCAATACACAGTTCTCTAAGTACGTTTGTTGGTTTCAATCTTGTTGGATTAATTCCATTGATTCCATTCATGGTTTTTATGATAATAGGAATTGAATTGTATTCAGAAGCTTTTGTATATTCTATTCTATCTGTTTGTGTTGCATTTTTTCTTGTTGGAATGTTAAAAGGTAAGATTGTAAAGAAACCTACAATACTTTCTGGAATTAATACATTGATCATTGGTGGAACTGCTGCAATTGTTGCATATTTTGTAGGATATGGATTAAATTTTCTAGTTTCGTAGGATGGTAAAATGTCTGAATTAACACGTCACATGGGATTATTTCATCTTACCATGTATGGTGTTGGATTAATTCTCGGAGCTGGAATCTATGTGTTAATAGGTGAAGCTGCAGGTTTTGCAGGAAATTCTATGTGGATTTCTTTTTTGCTGGGTGCAATAGTCGCATTATTTGCAGGATTAAGTTATTCTGAACTTTCAGCATTATATCCGAAAGCAGCTGCAGAATATACTTTTGTGAAAAATGCATTTAAGAACCATTTTTTTGGTTTCATAATTGGTTGGTTAACAGCAATTACTTCAATCATAGTTGCTGCAACAGTAGCTTTGGGATTTGGAGGATATCTAACCAAATTTGTTGATTTGCCAATTACAATTGGCGCAATTCTTTTGATTGGAGTTTTATCAATAGTGAATTTTATTGGAATTAAAGAATCTGCATGGGCTAATACCATTTTTGCACTAATTACTGCTGCCGGATTAGTACTCATAATATTTCTAGGATTTACCATTGAACCTGTTGAATCTGTAGATTATTTTGAGACACCAAATGGAATTACTGGTATTATTCTAGCATTTGTTTTAATTTTCTTTGCCTTTATTGGATTTGAAGATATGGCAAATGTTGCCGAAGAAGTTAGACGACCTAAAAAAACAATTCCAAGAGCAATTATTTTATCAATAGTGATTACTGGGGTGATCTACATTCTAGTTTCATTATCAGTTATTCGAATTTTGAATTGGGAAGAATTAGCTGCTTCATCTGCTCCACTTGCAGATGTAGCTCAAAGTGCTCTAGGTATGAATGGGAGTATCACTTTATCGTTAATTGCACTTTTTGCCACTGCTAGCACTGTTTTGATAACGTTGGTAGCAGGTGCACGAATTTTGTATGGAATGGCAAAAAGTAATTCATTACCACGGTTTTTTGCAAGAATTCATCCTAAAACAAAGACTCCATGGATTGCAGTTGTTGCAATTTTAGTTACATCTGTAGGATTTGCATTTGTTGGAGATATTGTGATTATAGCAAATATTGTTGTTTTTGCAGTAGTGATTACATTTGCAGCAATTAATCTAGCAGTAATAGTTCTTAGATATACTGAACCAGTTTTAGAAAGACCTTTTAGAGTTCCAATCAATATTGGAAGATTTCCTATATTGCCATTGTTTGGATTTGCAACCACAGTTTACATGGCATTACAATTTGAAATTGAAGTAATGTTAACAGGAATGGCCATTATAGGGGTTGGTTCAGTTTTGTATTTAATTTTAAAAAAACAAAATAAATTTCCAAATTCTATCTAATTCTTTTTTGATTTGTTTATTGCAACTATTGCAATAGCAATTCCTATAATTCCAACTCCAATTCCAATATATCCAATATTGCTAGATTGTGAATCTTCGATTGAAGAGACTGAATCTTTCAAATCACTAACATCTTCAATTAATGCAGTATGACCATCAATCATTTGTGTAATTGTAATATCAGCTGGTTCTGGAAATTCAATGTATGCGCGTTCATCAACTTTTGGTGGATGCATTGACAGACTAATTGGTGTGTCTTTAATTGTACCTAAGATATTTGCCTGATAGAAACCAGATTTTGTTGGATTTACAAATGCATAGTATTTTCCAGGAATGTTGTGATCTGGCGATAATGGAAGTGTAATGCTTTCCTCTTTGAAAATTAATTTTATTTTAACTGTTTTATTTAAATCGGGAATTCCATTTTTGAAACTTTGATCTTCAAGTTCTAATCCTGGTTCTAGAGGACTGACATAGAATTCAATTGCATTAGTTTCTCCAGAAACAACTGGTTCATTCATCCAACCAATTTCTACTCTATATTCACCCACAGAATCTACAGTGTGTCCAAATGCAATTCCTGCAAAACCAGAGATAATTAAGAGAAATAAAATTGAGAAAATTATTTTCATACTAAAAATTCCAAATATGATTTTAAAAACGTTCTACTAATTTTCAATAATTGATTGATATTTGTACCAGTTAGGCATCTGCATACATTGAAACTTCCCAGGCTGTAGGAGTTTGTGCAAATGCTGTATACTCTTTGTATTTTAGCTCAGAATAAGCATCAAGGAAATCATTAGTGAAAACATCTGATAAGAAATTTGAATCACTTGACAAAGAATCAAGTGCACCTTTCAGGGATACAGGAAGAGAGCCTATATTGTATTCACGCTTCTTTTCTGCAGAAAGCTTGTAAACATTTTCTTCTACAGGATCACCTGGATCAATTTTATTTTTAATTCCATCTAATCCTGCAAGTAATAACGCAGATTCTAACAGATAGATATTTGCTGTTGGATCAGGAACTCGATATTCAATTCTCTTGCTTTTTTCTTGATTTCGATTATACATTGGAACTCTAATTGCAGTAGATCGATTTGCTAGTCCCCAGCATAGATTTACAGGAGCTTCAAATCCGGGTACAAGGCGTTTGTATGAATTTGTTGTTGGGTTTGAGATAGCACATAATGCTTTTGCATGGCTTAAAATGCCGCCAACATAATATCTACCAGTTTGGCTCATTTGTGCTATATCATCATCTTGATCATACATTACATTAGAATTATCTTTCCATAAACTTTGGTGTGTATGCATTGCAGATGCATTATCTCCGAAAATTGGTTTTGGCATAAAGGTTGCAACTTTATTTTTTCTCTTAGCTTTTACTTTTACTAAATTTTTAACTGCAATTACATTGTCTGCCATGGCAATCATTTCATCATAGACTAAATTGATTTCACATTGACCGGAAGTAGCAACCTCATGGTGTTCTGCTTCAATTTTTATTCCAAAATGATTATACAAATCATCACAAACATCTTTTCTAAATCCTTCAAGTGTATCCTTTGGCTGTGATGGATAATATCCCTCTTTGAGATCTATTGCAGTACTAACATTTCCTTTTGCCCATGGAGATTCTTTAGATTCAATAGAATATCCAGATCCTCCCCCTGAATGAGTAGCTGCATATGGAGATGGATAAACATTGATTGTATCAAATACAAAAAATTCGATTTCTGGTCCCCAATTAGTATGAGTAAACCCAAATTCTCTAAGTTTTTCTGTTGCTTTGAATGCAATTCCTCTAGAGTCTCTATTGTATCTTGATTCTTTGTTTGTACTACCATCATAGAGATCACAAAAAATTCTTGCATTTTTTCTGTTTCCAGGATCGTAATCATTGGGAAGAACTTTGAATGAATTAGGATCAGGCATTAAGATCATATCAGAATTATTAACAGATTTGAATCCAACAATTGAACTTGCATCTAATTTTTCAAGACCATTAACAAAACTATTTTTATCAATTGCATAGCTAGGCATTCCAACATTATGGAGTTCACCAAAAATATCTACAAACCAGAAATCTATGAATGAAATGTTCTCATCTTTAATAGCTTGTAAGACTTGATCTGAGTTCAATATTGAATTTTTTTGTAAGTTATTTTACTAATGTGGTATTGTAAGAATCATTTGGCAAGTTTGTCAGGTTAATTCTAAGATTCAGGATAATCTTCAATTGGATTTGTTGCTTTGAAATTTTTCATCTCTTCATCAAAAAAGAATTTGTCTGTAAGAGCTGGCTTTAGATCATCTAACCAAATTGCATTTTCATCATATTTTGCAAAGAATGGTACTTGGACCCAATCAGGGTTTCTTCCCTGTAAAAATCTCAAAACAATTACTTTTTGATCACTAAGGTTTGCAGTTCCAATAACATGGACTTTTCCAGGTGTTGCAGACATACTTGGGCCACGAACAGTTCTAGCTAATCCACTAACTGAAGAATATGCTTTTTTGAAAATTTCATAGGCTTTAACCAATGGAATTCCAAAGTAATGTTGAGCACCAGTATCTCTTACTACAAACATGTAATATGGAATACAGCCAAGCTGAACCTGTTTTGTCCACATTTTTGCCCACATTTCTGCATCATCATTAATGTGTGCTAGAATAGGGGATTGAGTTCTAATTTGTGCACCAGTTTTTCTTACCTCTTGGATTGCATTTTTTACTGCTTCAGTTGACAGTTCGTTTAGATGGTTAAAGTGAGCCATAAATGCAAGATGCAATCCGCTATCTGTAATTTTTTTAAATACACTTAACATTTCTTGAGAATCAGAATCTGTTAGGAATTTGTATGGCCAATATGCCAAAGCTTTTGTTCCAATTCTTATAGTTTTAAGATTTGGAAGTTTTGCTTCAATTAAAGTGTCTATATATTTTGAGAAAATTTTTGCTTTCATAATCATTGGATCTCCACCTGTGAAAAGTACATCAGTGATTTCTGGATGCTCGCTAACATATTGTACTAGTTGCTGACCTTCTTGCATAGCAAATTTCATTTCATCCATTCCAACAAATTGTGGCCATCTAAAACAAAAGCTACAATATGCATGACATGTTTGACTTTGACTTGGGAAGAAGAGGCAAGTTTCCTTGTACTTGTGTTGCATTCCATA
>JABDOO010000134.1 GCA_013043295.1 Candidatus Nitrosopumilus sp. | reverse complement strand
CTACATGATGTGTCTGGCATGTCTTCCTCCTCAAGGGAAATTTCTCCTACCAAACCTCCATTTGGAAATAATTTCTTCAGAACACGAAGAAACTTTTTCCACGGAAGATTTTACGGATTCCTTGATCTGCTTTAGTGATGATTCTGTACTCATCTTTTTCACCTCCACTTATTCTACTGACACCAACTTGCCTTGAGGTACTTCTTTGGCAAGTGACAATGTCAGCTCCAAGACTCCGTTTGTGTATTTGGCTTTGGCAGAGTTTTCATCTACTTTTGATGGTAGAGGAATTTTCTTTTGGTACTTTCTGTCATCATGCTCAGCTGAGAGCAAAACCAGTTTGTCTGATACATTCAATTTGATATCAGATTTTTCTATACCTGGCATCTCTGAGTATATTTTGAGAGTACGGTTCTTTTCGTTGAGAGAAACATCAACGTATGGATCTCTTACTTTTGAATCAGTAAGGGATGCTCCAGGCTTTGCATTACCCCATTCGGTAACATGTGGAACACCGTCCTCTCCTACAGTCTTTACATAACCGTAGTAGTATGGCCCATAGGTCTGAGCTGTGCCTCCATTTGGATTTTCGAAGACATCACCCATTGAAAAAAAGGGATTTGATAATCTTCGAAATGCTTTTTCGAATTGGTCATCAAACATCTTTTAATCACCAAATAAGTGTAATATTGATTACAAAATATAAGTTTTTTGCATAAATGGTTCATAAATGACATGATGTCATGTATCTTACAACATTAAAATACTGGGGGGCCAGTATATTTTGAAATGGCAACTGCAATTTTGGAGTTTGACAATCATGCCAAACCACGTGGGGACAGACAGGTAACCTATTTTTGTAGATTATGTCGTGAATATGGAATTAAAACTAGAAAGGCACATCTGCAAAATTTCCATAATGCAAATAGAGATACTGTCACTAAGAGAAGCAACAATGATCTTGTGGATGTAATTTTCATTGAATCAAGATAGCACAGAAAAACATTCTGCTTTGATTGGAATTTTCCACAATATTTTCTAAATTTTAAAATAAAATCTACACACAGCAAATAGTTTTTTTAAAGTCTTCAGAATTCCTCTCAAAACTGCATTCCTTACATGATTGCCAGCTTCTTTTTTTGAGAATTGAAAATGACGATTCATAAGAGACAGAACACATTTTTCCTCCACATTTGGGACATGATAATGGGATATCTATTTTCATCAATTCTTATTGTATGATTTTGAATATAAGGACCGCGTAGAATTTGTCCCTTGATTATTCTTCAGAACTCTCTTCTATATTTTCTTGAGAATTTTCATTGATGTAATCTTTGTTGAATTGCTCAATGGTCTCTTTTGGAATTGCAATTAATTCCAAATATGCTTGTCTTGCTTCTTCAAATGTTCCACCATTTGCAAGAATTTCATCTCTGACAATTTGGGCATTGATGAAATTGTTCTTTGTAAAGTTCAATTGATTTTTCACCAAATCCTGAATCTCTGGATTCAAGTTTCTAATATAATCATCATATTGAAGACCTTGATAGGTACCGGCTCCTGGTTTGTAAAATTCAATTGCCTGCTCTTTCAAATCTTCTGCAATTTTTCTTTGCTGTTCAACGTAAATCTGGTCTTCGTTTGGTTTTTCTGCTGCCTTGTTTTCAATTATTAATTCATCTAACAATCCATGGTAATACTTGAATAATGTTTGACCTATTGGGTTTCTCTCAAAATCACTCTCATTTGCACTGAGATACTTTATGGCTTCATCTGTGGATAATTTTTGTTGAAGAATTGATACGGGAGAACTGTCGCCTTTTACCAAGAATTGTGTACTTGACATGCCAGTCATTCCATACCATGATGCTATGACATTAACAGTGTATGTGCCTGGAACTCTCTGAAAATCCTTGAATTCTGCTCTAAATTCCCCACTAGGGTCTGTAAATGCAATAGTGGTATCTGCTCCTGCTCTGACTAGAACCTCTACTCCTCTAGTTGCCTTGTAAGCATGATCAACTACTCTGCCTGTAACGACGACATTATCTCCTGAGACAACCTCGCCTTTCTCCATGTTTAGTTCTACGACAAATTCCCATAATTCTGCCTGGGAAGTTGGCATGAATGGAATTAACATCAAAAATGAAAATAATCCTATTGCTAGTACTTTGCTATACACATGAGATGCTTTTGATTTAGGCAGTTAAGACAAAGTATGAATTAAAATTCGCTATTTTTCAATTTTAATTGAGTCAATCAGGTTTCCTCAAGCCTAGAAGATGGGTCAAAACTAGGTTCCTACTACTTCTTTAAGCAGCAAAATCACCATATCTTAAATCATGGATTTGGAAAAATTCCGAAATGATGTAAATGTGATGACTGAGAAACTCTCAGAAAATCTCAAAGAAAATGATGCCCCTAAACTGAATAAAGTTAGAGATTGTTTGATTGAGCTGTATCAAAAAAACCTTGTAAAAATCAATCATTCCATTTTAGAATTAATTTGTGCCAGTAGTTTGATTTCAAGAGGATATTATGTGGAGGTTGAAAAAGATGTATCTGAGATTCTTGTCTGCGATATTTTTGCAAAAAAGGGTGGAGGAAATACCATTATTGAAATTGAAACAGGTTTTACTCCTCCTGAACATGCAATGGATACGATAGATTATTTTTCTGCCCGAATAATGAGCAAAATTGCTCGATATAGTCAGCATTGCTCAAAGTTTTCGCTGGCAACACCTGTCGTGGGAATTTTACCAATCTCTAAAATTTTCTTACTACCACCAAATGCAAGAAAAAAAGAAGATGTTCAGAAAATTAAAAATCTATGTGACAAATATTATAAAAATCCGCCAATTAACTATGATGATATTCTAAATGCTCATCTGCATTCTATATTTTTGATTAACATTGACAAAGGATTTGCAAAAGAACTTGATCCACAAGGATATGTGGATTTAACTGATAGTTTACTTGAACGCAGTGAAGTCCAATATTAGGAGTATGCAAGAGAAAAAGCTCAAATTCTCCTATTGTTTAGGAGTTCTATAATGATTTGTGGAGCATGTGAGACAAGAAAGCATTTTGAATGCATTGATTGCATGAATAATCACAAGACACATCTTTGTAGCTGTGATTGTCATGATGAAAATACTGAACCCCACGAAGTTGGAACGGCTCACTAGATTTAGTTCTTGAATTTTCTTTCTATCTCTTGAGCCATTATTTCTAATTGACTAGTATCTCCTATCTTTCTATAAGTCAACTTTTCAATAGTTTTGATTATGCTTATGGCTGATCTATATTGTGGAATTTCAGGCTCATTTAATTCTCCATACATCCCAATTCCTTGAATTTCATTTTGTTTAGCAAATCCTAGAATTAATCCATTAAAACCTGTGATGATTGATTTTTGTGGTGTTGTCTCAACATCTAATCCCTCCATCTGTTTTGTTAATTCCTTGGATGTTGTAGTGATGAATGTTTTTGGATTGTTTTCAATAACTCGATTGGTGTGAAATCCTCCCAAAGTATAGATGAATTTTGCAGAATATTTTTTTGCAGTATCTATGACATCTTGACACAGGGCGTTCAACTCGCTATTGCTTTGAGGTTGTCCTTTGCCGCCCCCAAACACTATCAAATCATCAGTGTATCTGTATTCCCAGCTCTCATCTGGAAGATCAATGTATCCTCCTCTATCTACAATGTATGTGGGAAAAGGAGTTTTTGCTGTTCTGAATGTTTTTGTTCGAAGTGCTTCGTTGATAAAATTAATGACAATACTGCCAACATTCCCCATATCTTGCATTGCTGCAATAATTATTGGTTTTTCAATATTGGGTTCTTCATTTTGAATAAATTCCATATATCGCGTATTATACAATGAACTTTAAACTTATGTTGAGTAGTGATTATTTCATTGAGAACTGGTCTTAATTTTTTAAAGATGTTTTTTGCAAATATTTTTTTATTTTACAATGTGTCTTAAAATAAATTTCAAATTGATTTTAATGCAAATTTGACAATTCTATATTGGATGAAATTTATAATTTTTGTTAATCCTGAAAATTATTGTTAAAATTTGAGCCTAGAGATCTACTGTGATAA
>JABDOO010000122.1 GCA_013043295.1 Candidatus Nitrosopumilus sp. | reverse complement strand
ATTAATTGTTGAAAAAAGAAAAGTGCTGAGTGAAAGTAAAAAAATATCTGAGCTACAATGTATTTTTGAAGAAATAAAACTTGATATTAAAAAAGACAAAATTGCTGTAACTGCAATTGTGAATGATAAAGTAATTGATAATAGTACCAGTATGAAAATTATTTTAGAACAAATAAAGTAAATTAGAAAGATATTATTTTACAAGTTCTAGTAGTGCTTTTGCTTGTTTGAAATGAACCTCATCAATCATTTTACCCTCAACTGTAGTTGCGCCCTTACCTTTCTTAGAGGATTGAAGGTAAATTTTACAGACTTTTTCAGCCCATAAAATTTCATTTTTATTTGGATGGAATAATTTGTGTACAACTGAAATTTGATCCGGATGAATAATGCTTTTTCCAGTATAGCCAAGACTTTTTCCTAATTTGCAATCTTGTTCTAATCCTTTAGAATCTTTAAGATCTTGCCAGATTGCATCAATTGCAGCTACTCCTGCTGCATGTGCATCCACAGGGATTTTTCTTCTAGAATACTTTTCTCCTTCAGAATTTTTTGTATATTCTACTCCTAAATCATTTAACAAATCAAAAACACCAAAAACTACAGCAGATATTCGTTTACTAAAAGATGCAATGTCATATGTATTGACTACTCCCTCTGCGGATTCAATTGATGGAATAATTTGAATAGGTTTTAGTTTTCGAGTTTTTTCCAAAGTAGTGAGGGTTTTAATGATTTTCTTCATTTCTGCCACATTGTTTACTTTAGGGATTACAATTCCATCAATTCCTTTTTGAACAACTTCTTTAAGATCTGAAGGAATTTTGCCTGAAAATGGAGAATTGGTTCTGACAAAAATTGAGGATTTGTATGATTTTCTAGATTTTAAAGCAGATTTGATTAACTTTCTTGCATTTGTTTTTTCTTTGTCAGGAACAGAATCCTCTAAATCAAAACATACAATGTCAGCATGCAGGCTTTTAGCTTTTTCCAAGAATCTGGAATTATTTCCAGGAACAAAAATGAGACTTCGAAAGAGCTGAGTCATTAAATGACTAAGCGCCTTCGGGCTTCATTAAGATTTTACCGAACATTCCTTTTCCGGTTAACATCTTTGTGTGAGCCTCAGCTGCTTGCTCAAATGTGTAAGTAGAGTCAATTGCAGCTTTGATCTTACCTTGGCCCATCCAATATAGACCTTGATCAAGTTCAGCTTTAGTTCCTTGTGTAGAACCTAAGACGTTAATTCCTTTGAAGAATATGTGTCTAAGATCAATTTGTGCGTCATAACCTGTAGTTGCACCACATGAAACAAGAGATGCACCATACTTGAGTAGTGTCAATTGTTTGTTAAAGTGTGTTTGACCAATATGATCAAATGCAATATCAATTCCAGGTGCTTCACCTTTTGTTTTTGCAATTTCTTTAGTAATTTTAAAGACTTCTTTTTGCCAATCGTCTTTTCTATGATCAACTGCATAATCTGCACCTAATTCTCTACATTTGTCAAGTTTGTCTGGACTTGCAGTTGCAATTACGTCACAGTTATACAATTTGGCAATTTGAATTCCAAAGCTTCCAACTCCAGAACCACCACCCATAATGAGTACGGTTTGACCTGGAGTGATTTTTGCTCTTCCTACCAACATGTGCCAGGAAGTAAGAAGGGTCATGGATGCTGCTGCTGCATCATCATATGAAACTCCCTCAGGAATTTTTGATACATTAACTTCTGGTAAATGGATTTGTTCAGAGTATGCACCCCAAAGAGGTCCAGTTTGGAAACCCCAAACTTGTCTTTTGGTACAATCAAATTCTCTACCATCAGTACATGCTTTACAAACTCTGCATGCAAGATTAGAATGAGAAACTACTCTGTCTCCAACTTTGAAATTTGTTACATCTTCACCTACGGCGATTACATCTCCAGCTACATCTGAACCTGAAACATGTGGAAGAGGAACTGCTACTGGAACTCCTCTCATTCCCCAAATATCATTATAATTTAGGGCAGATGCTTTATTGGTAAAAATTACCTCATCTGGTTTTGGTTTTGGCTCATCTATATCCTGGACTTTAAGGATCTTAGCATAATTATCATCTGGTGCATATTCGTTGTATACTACAGCTTTCATGTAATTATCGACTTTCTACCCATAATTATATTTTTTCTGAATTAGATTCGATTTATCTTAAAATCACGTTTAGGTTGCTGTGCAGACAATAAAATTTGCTTTAATTGGTCATCATTAATTTGTCCAGGTAGCTTACCTTGAGTGGCCATACCGATCAAATATTGTTCAACCATATCTGATAATTCAGGTTTGACCATTTTGATATTGTTTAATCTGCTTCGAGCTTCAGGGGTCAAAACTTGTTTTAGAATTTGTTCTTTTTGAGCAGCTAATTCATGATTAGTGTTATCGTTGGGTGGCTGTTCGTTAGAATCAGGAAAATCCATTTTAAATCTAAGAATATACCTTCAATTGAGGATTCTCAACGATTAGTTCTTTAAGAATTTCAGTTGACAATCTATCAAGTTTTTGCATTCCTTGTTTAGAAATTATACGTCCTTTTCGTTCTACTTTTTCTACATATCCAAGTTTTTCTAATCCTTGAATTGCATTTCTAATTATTGCACCACCTGCATCTTTGTGATGAGCAGCTCCGTATCCTGATGGCTTACCACCACCATAATCATTTCTTAAAGCATTAATTCCAATAGGACCATTAAGGTAAATTTTTCTCAAGATTGATGCACATCTTGTATGCCACCAATCTCTATTTTGTGGAGGTTTGTCTGCATGAGCTCCTGTTTTGACAAATGGTATCCAAGAGGGTGCAGGAATGTCTTCATTTTTTAACGCTGAAGATAGTCTGCCTATCAGTTCATCTGCTGGTACGTCGTATACCTTTGCCATAAAATGAAAAACTCGATAATCGTCTTATAAATCATTGAGATATTATCTCTAGTTTATTCAACACAATTTAGCACAAATTATCAGATCGCAGATTAATTTCTAATTGAGTTATCTAATAATTCCTTGACTAACTAAAAATTCTATTCCTTTAACAAAATCTCCTTCAGAAATTAATCCATCAGCCCACCACCCTGCATTGTTTTTAATCCAAGAAGGAATTTCTTGAGAAGTTGTTGATTGTGTTTTGGGGATTGTAATTTGAATAATATTTTCTTTAATTAAAAATTGAATTGATTGAATAAATTCTCCATCACCCAGAGTTCCATCGGCCCACCATGCTGCATTGTTTTTAATCCAAGATGGGACAACAGAGTCTTTTTCTTCTATTATTAGAGATTCTGAAGTAAGACTAAAGCTAGATTGTGATGTAAAAAACTTTTCAAAGTTTTTAGAGTCATCACCAGTTAAAATAACTTTTAGTGAATATTCTCCATCAGTTGGAATAAAAATAGATTCTTGGTAAAGTCCAGATGGAGTTAATATACCAAGATATTTCTGAGAAGCACCAATATTTGATGAGATCTCGTTTCCAGATGAATCAGAAATACTGTATGCAAACAGAAGGTCTTTTGCAGGATTGTTATTAGTATCAAAGAAAGAGAATGTAAGTGGTATTTCATTGCCAGCGGTTAACTGAGAATCCCAGAAAACCCTTGCTGAAAAACCATTTTCAAACATTAATTCAATTTCTTCATAATCAATTTGTGTACCAGATATAATTTCTAAATTTATTAGATCGTTGTCATTTGTGATTGACATTAGTTCTTGATGTGGAATATTAATTTGAATAATATTTTCATCAGGATTTAAAACATCAAAATTGAAGTAATTATTTTGTATTTTACTTCCTTCAACAAAAATATCTAGATTGTATCCTTGTTTGAAATCTTGGAAATCTTTTTCTAAATATATCAGTTGACTAATTCCTGATTCATGTTCATTCCAATTATAGGGTATTTCATATGAAATTTTTTTTAATGATTCATCATAATTGAAATTTGAAATTTCATCATTGTAAGATTTTACATGTACTGGAAATTCTTGAGCATTTGCAATTTTGATTGGAAATGTTTGTTTATCAGGTAAATGCAAAAAAGTTTCAAAGAGTAAATCTTTCGTGGTCATTGTTTTTGGATTTGTTGCACCTACAATGGAAACTTGAATATTATATAGTCCACTTTTATCAAAAACAGGACCTTGAATTGTTGGTAATGAATCACCTCTGGCATAATAGGCTCCAGCAATGGCATGTTTTGCACCATTATAGGTAGTACATTTCCAAAGATTTTGATCTTGGCATTCCATTGTAGGTTTAATCTTTAATTCCAAATTTCCATCATCATCATAAAAATACTCATTTGCAACAAGAGAATTTTCATGAAATATCTGAACTCTGTATGTCACACTTGGAATGTTATCATTAGTATTACTATCAAAAAATCTTATTGATAAATTAACACTGTTAGAATCACCAAATGTGAAATCATCTGGAGAGAGAATTGTAGTTAGAGCCACTGTTAATCCATCAAAATCAATTGGTGGTGCAAGAGATCCTGAATGATGTTGTGCATATGCTGGAGTAATAGAAATAGCAAATAATCCCACAAACAGTAATAGAACTAATTTTGTAATCATTATTTTGGATGTTTTGAATAAAATGATATCAGATTATAAATCATTGAGATATAATTTTACGATAAGTATGCCCACACAAGTTACAAGTAATTCTGATCGACTTGACAGATGATCTCCCTAAACGAATTCTAGAATTTATTCCAGGCGCAATAAAGGATTTACATTTTTTGCAAAAAACCATTCTAAGGTTGTAGGGCATCCTTATTTTGTGTCTAGTACTAATTCTTCTTGCAATTGCTGCTTGTCTCTGAGAAAGTTTAGGATTTGTTTTTGCATTACTAATTGCATTTTCAATAAGAATTTCCATTCTCTCCATTGCAATTTTTTTTGCTCCAAGTTTCACAATACTAACTGAATCTAGACCTAAAAATTGGTTATCATAAGGATTAAGAATGCAGTCAGCGGGATTCGAACCCGCGTCACAGGGTTGGAAACCCCGAATACTAACCAGGCTATACTATGACTGCAATAGAATGCAAATTTAATTTCCTACATAAAAATGGTTTTTTCATACTCATATAGCATTCTAGCAACTACTACATGGCCTTCAAATGCTTTATCATCAAGGGAGTAAAGATCTGTGATTTTGTTTTCAACTGATTTAGAAAAATGTCCTTTTTGGAAACCACCAATCACAATACAACTATTATCCACAACCTCTCCTACAATTTTTTCATATGTAGATCTCTTACCTTGTGTAGAAAAACCAATTACTTTGGATGGATTAATTTCATCTATTAGTTCAGAAAATGTTTGGTTTTTAATTTCTAATAAAACATCTTGATTTGTTGTAATTTTCTTTTCTTTATACAATTTTTCCATTACTCCTTCAAATCTATGATATGATTTTGGAAGATGTACATTTTCACCAAAAGAAATTACTTTATCATCAAGTGTGTGAACATAAAGTTTCATTTTATTTGTAAGATATAGTGGAATTGTTGTAGCTTCAAGGATTGAAAAATGTACGAGATCTGGTCGTCCTCTTTTCATTTCATTGTCTATCCCTTTCATAGCGGCAAAATGCCATGAATTATCTAGTAAAATCTCAGATGGTTGTTTTCCAAGTTTCTTTGCATGTGAGATAACTGAAGGATGATGAATTAATTCAGATGGAACAATCTCTAATGAGGATTCAGCTAAAATTAAAGAAATCATTTTAGTTTAACATTTCTATTTGATTCTTAAATTCATTCCAGCTAGATTTTGGATTTCCATCATAATTTATCAAACCAGCACTACAAATGTAATGACTTAATCTTTCTACCACATGCTCACTGCTTCCAAAACCAGAGCCTTCTACAGTTAGAGTATCTTCTCCTATTACTGGAGCTTCAACATTACAGGTTCCTTCAGGTCTATCATACTGCCTATACCAAGTAAAAAATTCTAATTCAGATTCATTTTCTTTGTAAAAATCAAATGTTTTTTCTAGAAATTCTGTTTGATCATTTTCACTCCCCAAAACAAAATTAGAGGTACTCCAACTAATCTCAAAAATTCCCACTTTTTTGTCACCTGCCAAATCAAATATCTGCTGAAGTTCTTCCTTTGCCTGATCTGGGGTCTTTGTAATTTCATTTAGGGTATCAACTGGAGAATATGAAAAGGCTACAAAATCTCCAATAGATAATTCAGTTACTATGTATCGTAAATTTTTGTTTAATACTTGATCTAGAGAAAATGCATTTCCAATTTTTACATCTGGATGTTTTTCTTTGATTTTTTCATACACTCCATTGAATAGTTCTTTATACACAGGAATATTTTGTTCGTAAAATCTGAATTGTGATTCTGTTTGTCCAGCTAGGATTACAGTATCAACAATATCATATCTAGATAAGATTTCATCAAGTACATTTACAACTCGATCTTCACCTATAGAATTGATTGATGGTTTTCCAATCCAATTTGGAAAGGGTCCAAGTGTCTCACCATTAATTATAGAAAAATACAAAGTAACTTTGAGATTATTTTTTTTGTTAAAGCTCATCAGTGCATCAGATTGTTGCCAATCAAATTCACCTCGTACAGGTTCTATCAAATTCCAAAAAAGATAGACATTACTTCTTCCAATACCAGAGCTTGCAGCTTCAGAGTAAATTTGATCTAATTCTTGTAATGTTGTTGCTTGATTTGGGGAATTAATTACCAAGCCAACTTTTTCATTTGTTTGTTGTGGGGAAATAATTTCATCATCTGGAATAAGCACGATTACTGAGGCTATTGCAATTATAGCTACTATGCCTGCAATCACGCCTAGGGATTTTTTATCCATACAAATTGAAAAATTAAAGAAAGTAAAAAAGTTGTGATTCTGTTATTTATCCAGAAGTACAACCACTGTATCCACATTCTATGCAGATACTACAACCTTCAACAAAGACTAGATTGTTTTTACATGTTGGACATAGACGATCTTCAGAAACCTCTTCAACTTTGGGAGCTTCTAGTTGGATTTCTTCATCATGAATTTTTAATGCTAATGCAGCATTTACTTGGGATTTGATGTATGGATTTGTAATGTTTTTAGTTACAAATTCAGTCATGTAGTCACTTGGTGATACTTCAAAGGTTTTTGTTGCATTCTCACTTGTCATGTGAAGTACTTGTTTGTGTCTAGATCCGTCACGATAGACAGTCATTCCTTTTAGACCAATTTCATGGGCTAGTAGATATGCAGATTTAACATCCTCTACGGTTACATCATATGGCATGTTGATTGTTTTTGCAATTGCATTTCCAATCCAATCTTGCCATACACCTTGAGCCATAAGATGGTCAGCCCAATGGATATCCATAGCTGTTACAAAGACATCTTGCATCCATTGTGGAATCTCTTCAATTCCTTTCAATGAACCATAATTGTCTGCAATCTTTTCAAGAATTTCATCAGTGTACAGTCCTTCTTCTTTTAGAGCTTCTTCAAGAATCTTGTTTGTATAGAAGAATCTTCCAACAGTAACTCTCTTTTCAAACACTAGTGCAAATGCAGGTTCCATTCCGTTTGAACAGTCTGCAATCATTGATAGTGTTCCAGTTGGTGCTACTGTAGTAGTTAAGACATTTCTAATTCCATGCTTTTTGATTTCCGAAATTAGTGGATCCCATTCGTATGAATGAGCATCTTTGGATTTCTCATAATATCCAGATACAGGAATCTTTCCTTCAGGATATTCTGTCTTTGCACATAGTGGGAATTCACCTCGAGATCTTGCAAGTGCAACACTCTCTTC
>JABDOO010000076.1 GCA_013043295.1 Candidatus Nitrosopumilus sp. | reverse complement strand
TTGTGTTTTTTAGATTATCCATCTCAGAGCCAATTTCTAAAAATGAATCTGTCTTTCCAGAAACTTTTCTTAAATCATCTCTGACCTCATCAATTCTTTGAGCTATCTTGATTATCATCTGGGAATTGTTTTTGATTGAATTCATACTGTCTTCTACCTGTTTAGATAATTCTTGCGATTTGGGAGATTTTTGCAGTTCTGAAATTCTAATAATCTCTTTTTCTAATTTTGCTGTTTGATCATTTATTTTGGTAACTAAATTTGATTGAGTTCTAACCTGATTCAGACCCGCATATAGCTTTTGAGTATCATCCTCAATTATGTTAATTTGCTTTGATTGTTTTTGAATATGTTCTAGTGTTGAGGTTAATGTGTCAATCATTCCTTTCATGGATACCAGAACTTTTTGATTTTCACCAAAGATCTTTGACATTACCTTGATCTCTTTTTGTAGTGCCTTGTTGGAATCTGAAACTGATGCCACTTTCTTCAATAGGACTGATGGGCTTGGTTCCCTCTTAGCCACTTTTTTCACTGGTTTCTTCTTTGTAGTTTTAGATACCATGTAGATTCAATTAAAAATTTAAAGATAAAAAAGTTGGGTGTAAAATAAAAAATGTAAAGAGTTACTTGTTTACAACTTCTGGTTCATGAAGTAATTCATGAAATGTCTTTTCAGCCAAACCATTTGCTGTTTCAATAAACCCTCTTGGACAATATTCACATTGAATCATATAGTACGGTATGGTACCGTACTATTAATAGCAAGGTGATTACAATGTAACCAATAATGCAGTCAGATACCCCAGGTCATATCTCTTCATTATTTCAGCTGACCTACTCATCACTCTGCAAATCAATTATGATGTTTGGGAATAAAGAGCTTAAAGATTTTGCAAATTAACGAGCCTAGAATTTTTTTGAAAATAATTTTTCAATTGTTCAATTCGTAATCATTTTTAAACAATTTTGCTAAAAGATAACATGCAAAATTTTCCACTGCAGCTTGATTCAAGTGGAATACAGAGCTCGCTTAACAACACAGTTACTAATTTGATTGAACAAATTACCCCTGAATTACCACACACTAGTTTTGTTACAGATTTAGCTTTTATCATGATTATTGGTGCAGTAATTACTCTAGCTTTTTTCAAAATTAAACAACCCCTAATCATTGGTTATCTCTTTGCAGGAATGCTTATTGGACCTCTTTCTCCACTTTGGTCTTGGGTTTTACCTGAAGGTGGACCTTCATCTGATGTTTTGGGTGGTGTTGGAATTTTATCAGATATCTCTGCATTGAATCTTTTTGCTGAAATTGGAGTGATCTTGTTATTGTTTGTAATTGGTATAGAGTTTCCCTATGCTAAAATCAAAACTATAGGACGTGTTGCAATTGGAGTTGGTACGATAGGACTATTCTCTACATTGGGAGTATTATTCTACACTGCAACAGCTATCGGTTTAGAATTCATGGATGCTTTGTTTATCTCTGCAGCATTATCGATATCCAGTACTGCAATTATTGTCAAACTGTTAGAGGAGACTGGTAATATCAAAAAAGATTCGTCTATCTTGGTTCTAGGTATTTTGATTGTAGAGGACGTTATAGCAGTTATTCTAATTTCGTCATTGCAGTCTGTTGCTTTGGTTGGAACTGTCTCTATCGAATCTATTATTGTGGTAGTTCTTGTCGCCACTGTACTAATTGTTGGTACCTTTACTGTGGGAACTCGTGTAATTCCTCCATTAATTGATAGAGTAGCAGGAGCTGAAAACCGTGAAATTTTACTACTCAGTGTACTGGGTGTATGCTTTGGATATGCACTCCTTGCAAATATCGTCGGTTTATCCGTAGCAATTGGGGCCTTTTTAGCTGGAGTTTTGGTAGCTGAATCAAAATCTGCAGAAGTTGCTAAACTGCTTTCAAGTCCAATCAAAGATATGTTTGTGGCTATTTTCTTTATTTCAGTTGGAGCATTGATGGATGTCTCCCAACTTGAAAATTATATTTTTGTAGCAATCGCTTTGATTGCAGTAGCTGCGGGAATGAAATTTGGAGGAAATATGATTGGAAATCTAATATTTAGACAGAAGAGAGGCAAGGCTTTGCGTTCTGCATTTACTTTGGCTGCCCCTAGAGGAGAATTTTCAATTGTAATTGTCAAAGTTGGTGTGGATATTGGTGCTGTTAGTGCTTTCTTGTTCCCATTGGTTGGTATAATTTCTATAATTACTGCATTCATCTCACCATTTTTAGTAAAGACTGGCGACAAAGTAATTTCAAAATTAAATGAGAAAGATGTCTGAAGAACTAAAAAGATTTTTGGAGAAAGTCCATCCTGGAATTACTACTTTTGATTTTGATGGAAAAGAAACTCCATGTATTGAACTAGATGCGACAAAATATGATGAGATTATGTCTAAAGTTGCTGGACAATCTTTGTCAATCAACACTGATTTGAATATTTTACAAGATGGATTAGGTAATGCTTTTGTTGAAGTAGTTTTGGTATTTTCAAAAGGTAATTTTGTAGAAAAATTCATGGTTAATGCTAAAACACATCTGGCATTTTTTGATGCACTTGCAAAAACCTCTATGCTTGCATTATCTTCCCCAAAATCAAATTATGGTAAAGATAATGTGTTTATGATTCAATTGCCTCGTCCTGAAAAAGCTCAGGATGCACTTGAAATAATTAAAGATGCACTGATTCCAAAGAATTAAACAAAATGGTGCAGTTACCGGGATTTGAACCCGGGTCACGTACTTGGCAAGCACGAGTACTAACCAGACTGTACTATAACTGCAACAACC
>JABDOO010000036.1 GCA_013043295.1 Candidatus Nitrosopumilus sp. | reverse complement strand
ATGATGAGAGTATTTCTGGGATTAAATCACTAATCAAGGAAGTCTAATTTTCAAATTTTTAGTTTCTTTTGGGTAAAAATGGGATTATAGAACGTACAAATTCCATGACATTTTTGGTCTGAATGTATACAGTTCCTGGCCCCTCAATTTCCATAACCAATGCTTCCCCACCAAATAAAGTAGTTTTAAGGCTGCCATGTTTTGTTACTCTATAACTTGCAGTAGAGCTTAGCGCCACTAGCTGATAATTGTCAATTATCATCTTCTCTCCTGGATTTAATTTGGTTTCTAAAATACCACCCCATGCATTTACAAAGATATCACCACGACCTATTGTTTTTAGCATGAACATGTTAGTACCAAATATTCCTTTGGTGAATCCCTGCCATTTAGTATCAAGTGTAAGATCACCAGTAGAACCTACAAATGCACCAGATTGGACAATGAATTCTTCTTCTATTTTGATCACTTCAATATCTCCAAGCATGTTTCCAGTCAGACCAAGCTTGCAGTTGTCTTCTTGTGCGATAAACTCATTTACAAAAAACGATTCTCCACCCAGGGCTGCAGCCTTTAAAGATTTTAGAAAACCACCTTTTCTCATTTTAGTTTCAGTAATTATGTTACCTCGAATATACACCATAGCAGCAGCTTCTGCAGTCACTTTTTCACCATTATTTAATGTGAACTCAATTAATCCCATAGGGTTTTTCAGAATTTCATATTGCACTGAATAATGGTTAGAGTATTATGATTTGAATATTTCTCTTTGTATGAAAATCACAAATTGCTTTTTTGTATTTCATATACGATAGTGCTATCAGTAATGCTAAAAGTAACAGGGCAGTCAAGTTCTTCAAAATATGATTTGTAAAATGCCCTAAACCATAAAGACCACTTCATCCCCATATCATGTTTTGTGACAATGTGGATTTTCTCTTCATCCTCTTCTTCATAGTGTGAAAACCCTGCTGCAATTGCTCTATCTTTTAGAACCTTTACCCAATCAGATACGGAAATTCCCTCTTTCATAATTAGTAGCATATCTTTTGGGACAGTTTTTCCCACAGCACTTGCAACCTCCTTAATTGTTACCTCATCAAGATTTTCAATAATTGCCATTAGAATTTTCTTAGGTATTGGAACCCATCCAGCTCTTGCTGCAGGAATTGACCAGTCAACAGCATGATCAAGCATTTGAGATGCTGCAGAATTCAATGTTGTTTTATCATATTTTGCATTTCTTCGGATTTTCTCCAAAGTGTCTGTTTTTAATCTAAGCGTGATAGATTCACTTTTTACTATTTTATTATCTTCATCCAATTCAAATAGATCAGCATCCCATATCTTTTATATTTTCTAAATAATTCAATTGCACTTGGTTGTAATTATTAAATTGCAAATAATACATCTGGTTTATTGGAAACCAATGAGTAATAAATAAAAATAATATGGAATTTCCAACTCATGACTATCTACGATATTATATGTTTAACATCCTTAGAAGCATTAGAAAAAAGAATTTACTTGTAATTGAATAAACCTCAATAATTTTCCATAGAAAATATTCTTCTCATCATAAAACTTTTTGTTAAGATCATGACACCATCAAATATTGAATATCATAATAATTATCGTCATAATCGTCATAGCAATAATAGCGGCAATTGGGATTTTTGCAGTAACTCCCAGTGAGACATGGGAAGATCAAAGAACTGGATTTACTGGTGTTGCATCACCGAATGAAAATAAGGAAAAAATTGAATGCCTATCAAATGGAGGTATTTGGGAGCATAACGGATGTACTATAGAAAAAGGTACTGAGACTCAAGTAAAAAAAATTCAATGCTCCGGAAGTGCAATTTGTGTTAGAGAAAAAGTGATAAAAATTATTGATGGTGATACAATCTATTCTGATTCCTATAAAATTCGATTATCATTAGTTGATACTCCTGAAAAAGGAGAAGTAGGATATGCAGAGGCAACATCATTTACTGCAATGTCATGTCCTGTAGGAAGCATGATTTTAGTTGATCAAGATGATGGACAACTCTATGATGAATTTGGAAGACTGCTAGGAAAAATACACTGTGAAAATGGAATTATAAATGAAATTTTATTACAAAATGGTCATGCCAAAATTTTAACTCAGTACTGCATGAATAGTGAGTTTATTGGAGAAGATTGGGCTCAAGATTACGGATGTAAATCAAAACAGATCATAGGTAAAGTTCCGCAGGTTTGGGAGAACTGCGATAGTTCATATCCATCAATTTGTCTAGAGCCAGGAATCGAGGATTTAGATTGTTCTGATATTGCTGTTAGAAATTTCCAAGTTACTGGAGATGATCCACATGGGTTTGACGGAGACAAAGACGGAGTAGGGTGCGAGTCCTAATTCTAAGTGTTTATGAATACTTTGGAGTTGGATGTTGCAATCATTTGAGCCATACTAGTTGGGATATTCTCTTTTTTTGAAATATCTAAGATTTCAGATCTATGTTTTTCTTTTAGATGTACAAGGAAATCCTCTTCTTCAATGTCATTGCATTTGTAATCGCATGATGAAAATACACAGTTAAAATTCATTGAGGAGCAATAAGCTTTGTACCTTTTTACTCTTTATGGAATAACCTCCTTTTGGGCAAGATTTTAGATGATAAATTGTATATTGTATAATTCTAGGTTATGGCAAATTCTTTAAAATTTTGACCTGGATTATAACGATTTAATATCATAGTCATAATTATCACAATCTTAAATATGATTAAAGTCAAGCACACCTAATGAAAAGATTAGCCGTTTTAGTAAAAAATGAAAAGGTTGATGCAGTAACTGTATCACTTGCTGAATTGAATCTTGATGCAGTGATATATGATGTAAAGAGTGTAGGAAAAGAACGAGAGCAAACTCGTTCAGGTAGAGGAACAAGTGTTACTAGTTCACACCTTCCACGAAAAATCATAGCTGCAGTAGTTGATGACGACAAGGTTCAAACCGCAGCTGATGCCATAAAGAAATCAGTTGACGGCAAAGGAGTCATAATAGTTACGTCTGTGGATGATTTCATCCCATTCTAATTTTTTATGTATTGTAAATATTAAATTAAAATGATTTTAATTTTTTAGAGATTCTATTTTTACTCTTTATCGATAAATTCGTTAACACCTGGAGGATCTGGTGCTAGTCCTTTTCTCTTTCTAATGTCAGCTACTGCTGGACCTAGCATTGATTTTGGAACTTCAGTCCATTCCTTAAATGATGTATTCCATGTTGCACGTCCTGCGGTTTGACCTCTCATTGCTTCAGATAGTGTAAATGTCTCAGAAGCTGGAATCTCACCAACTACAATACTTGATGCACCTTTTTGTGACATGTCAAGTACCTTACCACGTTTACCAGAAAGAATTGTTGCAACGTTTCCAACCAAATCAGTTGGGACACGAACTTCAATAGCAAGAGTTGGCTCTAACACTGCAGTACCTGCAGTTAGTAATGCTCCCATACATGCACGACGTGATGCAGGGCCCAATTGAGACAAACCTCTGTGAGCTGTATCCTCGTGTGGAACAAAGTGAGTAAAGATGAATTTACAATCTCTCATCTGTTCTTTACATAGAGGGCCTTCTTTCATTACTTCTTCAAATCCAGAATTAATAGAATCAGTTGACTCTTGTACAAACTGAACACCTTTTGTTCCGTTAATCAAAACATTACCACGTGAATCAAATTTCATGACTCTCTTGATGGTATCAGTATCCCATCCAGCGCCTTTGAGTAAATCAGATACGACTTTTTTATCTTTGATATCTGAAATTTCTCCAGTTCTTAGCATGTGTGCAATTTCCGGTTCTAGTGGTTCTACCTTCATGAAAATTTTATTGTGTCTGTTAGGAGATTTTGCCATGATTGGTTCACATCCACCTTTGACAGTCTCTCTGTAGTTAATCAATGGCTCAGAAGTTACAATTTCACATTTTGCATCTTGGATTCTGTGTGTTGCAACATCTAGGTGTAACACACCCATTCCTGCTACAATTGTCTCACCAGATTCCTCATCAATTTTTACAACAAGGTTTGGATCCTCAATAGTTAGCTGTCTTAGAATTTCTACTAGCTTTGGTAAATCTTTAGGATGCTTAGGCTCTATTGCAACTTGAACAACTGGTTCTGAAACATATTTGACGCCTTCAAACATTGGAATGTCTTTAATTGATGATAGTGTGTTTCCTGCTCTACATTCAGTTAATCCTAATAGTGCCGGAATGTTTCCTGCACCAAGTTCACCGACTTGCTCTCTTTGGTTACCCATAAAGAAATTGACTGATTGAACTCGTCCTTCTCTTTTCTCATCTATAATGTGTAAAGTTTGACCGTCTTTAATTGTGCCAGAAAATAGTCTTCCAATTGCAACAGGACCTGCTGCAGGATCTAATACCATGTTAACTACCATCATAATTGTCGGACCATTATCATCACCAGCAAGCAATGCTTTTCCAACTTCTGAATCCAAGTCACCTTTCCAAATTTGTGGGATTCTGTACTTGATTGCATCGTGTGGTGCTGGATGATGTTTTACAACCATTCCTAAAACTGCGTCAGCCAGAGGGGCTTTCTCAATTAGTGCTTCGAGTTTTTCATCATTGTATGCATCAATTACATCTTTGAATGTAATTCCACGTTCTTTCATTAAATCAGTGTTAATTGCCCATCTGTCTTTGGCTGAACCAAATGTTACACTTGCATCCTGAATTGAGACCTTCCATTTTTCTTTGTATTCTGGTTCTGCATATGTATCAACTAGAGTATTGAAATTTGAAACAACTTCTGCTAATTGTGCTTGCATTTTTTCTGGAGTTAATCTTAGTTCTTTGATGAGTCTATCAACTTTATTGATAAATAATACCGGTTTTACTCTCTCCTCTAATGCCATTCTAGTTACAGTTTCAGTTTGCGTCATGATGCCTTCTACTGCATCACATACTACCACTGCACCATCAATGGCTCTAAGACTTCGGATTACTCTTCCACTGAAATCGACGTGGCCTGGTGTATCAATCATGTTAATTACGTATTCTTGATCTTTTTGGGCAAAGAGCAAGGTAACGTTTGCTTGGTAAATTGTAATTCCTCTTTCTTGTTCTTCTTTATCAAAGTCCATAGCAAGTGCTTTTCCAGCAGCTGAGGGGGCAATAATTCCAGAGTTTGCCAAAAGGCTGTCACTCATTGTTGTCTTTCCGTGGTCTACGTGAGCAATGACACCAAAGTTACGAATATTGTCCTTGTTCTTGATAATTTTTAGGACCTCAGATGTTGACTTGAATTTTGCCATATTCGCAAAACTTTGGATTCAGGTATTAAACCTTAGTTTTTGAAAAGATCAGTAGATCATACGGTTTGAGACATCACGAATCTTTTTTGCAGTGACAAAATGACATTCGTTCTTCTTCTTTGATTTAGCCTCATAAAGTGAGATCAGTTG
>JABDOO010000035.1 GCA_013043295.1 Candidatus Nitrosopumilus sp. | reverse complement strand
TTGAAAATTAGACTTCCTTGATTAGTGATTTAATCCCAGAAATACTCTCATCATTTAGCTCAATTTCTTTATGGTGTTCGAGTACATGCTCTGTGACTTTTCCCATTAATTCTTCTTCGGATTCAGCAGTTGCAGACCATGAACAGTCTTTTCCTGCATCTGAGCAACTGATACTTTTTGCCATGAGGTATTGTTTCTTCAGAGATATTTATTCTATTTTTCAATCCAAATTGTTTGTTCAAATGAACAAACAATTCCTTTATGGTCAAATTAGGCATAATTTACCATTAATTGACATCTATTACCACTCATTACCAATAGTATATATAATCGATTGACTATACAGATGCCATGAGTACACAATCTCAAACTAGTGATGCATTTGCAATGTATAAGCAAAATGTTCAGAAATACTTTGAAAATATTTCAAAAATAACCCCCCAATATTTTCAATCTGCAACAGAGCTACAAAACGAATGTATGAAAACTTGTCAAAAAACAATTGATGCTACAGTCTCAATGCAGCAAGAATTTGCAAAGAAAGCAGGAATGAACATCGAAATTCCAAACTCTGCAAAAACTGCACTCGTTGATACTAACAAACAACTTGTTCAAGCAAGTACAGTAAACAATCAATTAGTAAAAACTACAATTGATGCAACTGTTCAAAATTTCAAAACATTCAACGACAATGTCAATGCATTTACTGAATTAAACAAAAACATTATCCAGTCTTGGGTAACTCCTTTCGCATTAACCAAATAATGCGATAGTTTTTTCTTTTTTTATTTTCATGAAATTTGATGATCTCTCATCAAACTCCATGGTGTGTTAGGTAATCTGTCTTTTAAAATTTGTATATAACCCCGATGGACGATTTGTAAGTAATTTCAAATTAGGAGAGTATTTTGATCATGCCTAAAATTTAAAGAATCATTTTGACGAATTTTACCTATGATTATAGGTTATGTGAGAAAACCATTATTTCCAAAGATGTGAATATGCGAAGAGCTTATTTCTAACTATTATTAACAAAGAATGAATTTAATGGTAAAAAATTACTGGGAAAAAAAATTCAAAAAAGAACTTGTTGAAGAGGAAGACAAGCTAATTCATGAGGTAAATACTGCAGTTAGAAAAAAACTTGCAGAGGCTGAAGAAACAGAGCCTGAAAAAGAGTCCTAGTCTTCGTAAACATACAATCCATTACTACCTAATTCTAGAGAATGAACCTGCTCACTATGCTCAATACCGCGCAATTTTATAATTTTGATAGTGCGTTTCATTTCATTGTTTATGATTTGATTATCTAATTGTATAATGCCGGATGTTACAAACCACTCTGGTGGAACTTTTTCACTTTCTAAAAATTCTGAAATCAAAAGGGAAGTTACTTCAAAATTTTCAAGGGATTGGATCATTCCTTGCAGCCCTTGTCTCATGTAAAACTTGTCAGAATATTGCATTCCTAGAATTGAAATTGAATCAATAACAATTCGCTTTGCTTTAATTTTCTTGATACTGTTTAGGATAAATTTAGTCAAATGTTCAAACGGAATCTGCTCTCCTCTATACAATGAATCATCTCGCCCTACAACTTCATCTTTAATTTTAAATGGTCTTAAATCAATCATCAAAATTTTTCCTTTAGAAATCAATTCGTCAATGTCCCAACCAAATGTCTTACAATCATTTTTTATTTCATCGATACTTTGCGATAATGAAATGTATACTCCATTTTCGTCAAATTCTTTAGCTCCTGAATAAATAAACTGTAAACCAAATGTTGTTTTCCCACTTCCAGGAGGGCCTGAAACTACAACTGAGCTATTTTTTTTGAGTCCTACAGATAGTGCTGAATCAAATCCTGGGATTCCAGTTTTTACAAATTCTGAACTTTTTCTTTTCTTTGAAACAAGTTGAGGTTTGAAAGTAGCAAAATACAGTGCAGTCCCACATACCCCTACAACTAGAGAGATTACTTCTCCAGCCAAAAAATATGTTGTACCCACAAGTGAGGCTAATAATCCACCTGAAAATGCCATTTGTGGGATGGTGGTTTTTGTCTCTACAATCTTTGTTGGTCTTTTATCCTCTTTTTTGATTTGTTCAATTTTTTTGAAACTTTCTGGTTTTACAATTGGAATCTTTTCAAAGCACTTCTCATGGAACCAATAATTATTTCTGCGGATTGTTTTTTCATCTAAATTAATCTCTGTATCACATTGATAGCATTTTACTAAATCATCTAGAGAGAATGTTTCAACTGGTTTTTCTGGAGTGGGTTCTTCAACACATCCTTCATGAAACCAAAAACTACCTCTTCTAATAGATTTTTCAT
>JABDOO010000013.1 GCA_013043295.1 Candidatus Nitrosopumilus sp. | reverse complement strand
GAAAAATACTTCAAGATGCTGATAGATTGGATGCCTTAGGTGCAATAGGAATTGCAAGAGTTTTTGCTACAGGAGGCTCACTTAAAAGACCATTTTATAATACTGACGATCCATTTTGCAAAACTAGAAAACCCGATGACAAAATTTGGACTGTGGACCATTTTTATCAAAAATTATTAAAACTAGAATCCACTATGAACACAAAATCTGGTAAAATAGAAGCAACAAAGCGAACCCGAGTTCTCAGGGGATTTTTAAAACAACTAAAACAGGAACTTTAGCCATAATCGACATATCTGTCGTATCTAGTTTCAATCTCCTTATCTTCACCAGATTTTATCTTCTCATAAACTTCATTTTTTCTAAATTCAATATACTTGATAATTTCTAAAAACTCTTCTTCTTTTGGATAAGACTCAAAGACAGGCTCTACTAGTCGTAGATATTCTATAGTTTTCTCACGAAATTCTTCTCTTGTTGGTTTTTTGATTCCTTTCATTCTGAACCAGACTGCAGTCCAACTGGCGCCTACTACATGTGGCAGTAAATCAAAGGCTCTTTGAATCTCAAATCGTTCGTCGTTTCTCATGACTCTTGAAGGAATCTGCAAGCTGATTTTGCAAAATATGTTACTATCATGTCTGCACCTGCTCTTTTAATAGAATGTAAAATTTCTAGTGTGATATCTTTCTCATTTACATATCCTAATTGGGATGCTGCTTTTACAAGCGCATATTCCCCTGAAACACTGTATGCAGAAACTGGAACATTGTATTTTTTTCTAGTTTCTGAAATTAAATCCAAGTATGATAAGGCTGGTTTTATCATTACAATGTCCACTCCTTCTTCAATATCTGTCTGAACTTCCATCATAGCTTCTCTTGCATTTGTATATGGAACTTGGTATGTTTTTCTATCTCCAAATTTTGGAGCGCATTCTGCTGCATCTCTAAATGGTGAATAAAAGTTTGAACGATGTTTTGCAGAGTGTGACATGATTGATACGTCTGTAAAGCCATTTTCATCAAGTGCTTTTCGAATCGCAGCAACCTGGCCATCCATCATTGCAGATGGTGACACTGTATCTACTCCTGCTTTGGCTTGGCTGACAGCAATTTTAGCAAGTGTGTTTAGACTAGTATCATTATCTATTTTATCTCCTTGAATTATTCCACAATGTCCTGTTGATGTAAATTGACATAGACAAACATCTGCCATGATGACAATTTTATCTCCAAATTTTTCTCTAATTTGTGAAATTGCCTTTTGAACTATTCCGTTATCATCAAATGCTGAACTACCTGCTTCATCCTTTCCTGTAGGAATACCAAACAACATGATTGCAGGTATTCCAAGATCTATGATTTTTTGCACTTCTTCATTTACATCTGCTAATGGTAAACGCTCAATTTCCGACATTGACTCTACCATGACTCTTTCTTTCAAATCTTCTTGAACAAATACAGGACAAATGAAATCTTTTGGAGATAATGTAGTCTCTTGAACCAATTCTCTCATTTTGTCTGTTGTTCTCAGTCGACGCAGTCGTCTAGTTGGAAATGGCATACTAAAATTCTCTCTAGCTAAAATATAATCCTAGTCTACTTGATTCTGTTTTTTATAGTCAAACAGTTTGCTGGCCAACTCTACCATATCTGGTTTGCCTTGCTCAGATGCTTTCCTGATATTGTTCATTGGTGTTGATACTATGCTTTCAACAACTGCTTTTGTTAATTCCTCAATAATCTTTATTTTCTTTTCATCTTTTTCATCTAGCATTTGAAGTGCTTTTTGTAATTCTTTTTCTCTAAGATTTTCTATGTTCTTGAATACATCTTTTACAAGTGGTTCTGCTTCTAGTCTTTTCATTGAGGCTTCTAATACAGAAACTTCCTCGCTAATTATATTTTCAACTGTTTTTACCTTGTTTAATCGTGCATTCATGTTCTTTTCAACCATTTCAGCAATTTGGTCCAAATTCATGAGTTTTACTCCTCCAATTGTTGCAACTCTCTCATCGACTGTTCTAGGATTTGATAAATCCAATATCATCATTCCATTGCTTTTATTTTTCATCGCTTCTGTGATTCTTTCATTTGTAACTAGAAAATACGGTGCAGTTGTTGCTACAAATATTACATCATAGTTATCAAATCCTGATAGCACCTCCTCAAATTTTATTGGATTACCACCCATTGTTTCACAAAAGGTCTGTGATCTTCCAATTGTTCTACTTGTAACATCAAATGCATATCCACGTCGTTGTAATGACTTTGCAACCAGTGTGGATACTTCACCTGTTCCAATTAGCAATACCTTTTTTGTTTTCAATTCATCAATGTTTTCCTCTGCAAGCTTTACTGCCATGGATCCTACTGAAATCCCACCTGCACCTATGCCACTAGTATTTCTAATTCTTGTTCCAATTCTAATTGCCTTATCAAATAATGTGTTGAGATGTTGTCCTGATGCTTTGACTTCTCTAGCAGATGTGATGGAGTTTTTTATTTGGCCTAGTATCTGCTCTTCGCCTAATACCATGGAATCTAATCCTGAGGTTAGTTTTAACAAGTGATGAAGTGCTTCTTGATTTTCTACAAATTCTATATTTTCATCAAATGCTTCATCTTCAAGGCCTGTAATTGTAGCCCATGTTTTTTTGATTTTGTTTGAATCATAAGTTTTAGATTTTCCAAAAAGTTCTATTCTGTTACATGTCTGAATAATTACGCATTCATCCAACCCTGAATTCTTTTTGAATTCCTCATAAGCATTTTCCATATTTTTTATGGTAAATTGTTCAAGAATGTGAATTGGAGAGTTACGAAAAGTAACACGTGCATTGATGATTTTTTGACTCATTTCCAATTCCTCAATATTGTGATGGCTCGCTTTTCAGCTTTTTTAACCTGGCCGTCTTTTATTAACTGATCAATCTCTTTATCGTTTATTATTCTTCTAAGATAATCCCTTCTTTGCTCTTGTGTGGGAATGATGTCTTTGGCTATTTCCCTTGAAATTTTTTGGATTTTGATTTGAGCAATGTCTTCTTTTGTGATGATTTTTTTGAATAATTTTTCTGATCTATCTTTGATTTTCTTTGACATGGCAGGACTCTTTCCACCAGTAAAAATTGCAATTTGAACCATATTTTCAAAATCTATTATTGCAGGATTTGAAAAATCGCTGTCATCTGGATTATCAGAGCTATAAACTAGAATTTTTTTCTTTTTTGCATTATTGATGATTTTTTGATTTATCTTTCTGTCATCTGTTGTGGTGATAATTACATCTGGTTTGAATTTTGCAATAAATTTTGTATCTGAGATTTTTTGTTTTACATATTTGATTTTCTTTGTTTTATCTAGTCGGCTTATTTCTTGATTTACTGAATCGCTAATTACTATGATTTTACAATCTTCTTTTATTACTGATTTGATTCTTTTTTGTGCCTCATTTCCTCCTCCGATGATAATTATGAGTTTCCCGTGAAGGTTTAGATCAACTATCATCGATCAAAGGCACTTGGGTTTCTATTTATGTATTAAAAATTAGAGCCCACAAAGCCAGCTACATTTTTAATTGAATGACCGAGTAATTGATTCATTGACATCTATGGATGACTCTGACAAAGAACTACTAAATGAGATTCAATGGACTTTTCCACTCGTAACACGACCTTTTGATGCTATTGCTAAAAAATTTGATACTACCCCTGAAGAAATCAAAAAGCGTCTGAATCAACTAAAAGAGATTGGTGTTTTAAGACAGCTTAGTGCAATTTTTGATACAAGGAAACTTGGATACACAAGTTCACTTGTTGCTATGGAAATTGAAGATGATAAGTTAGAATATGTTGCAAGTCAAATTAATCGCCACCCTGGTGTTAGTCATAATTATGAGCGAGATCATCAATTCAATCTGTGGTTTACTTTGGCTGTTCCTCCCGGCTCTGATTTAAAAGAAGAATTGGAAAAATTCAATGTTCTAAAAGGAATTAAAAAAGTTCGAATGCTTCCAACTTTACAGTTATTCAAAATTGGTGTCAAGCTTGACATGGTTGATGATAAGAAGCACGAGGTTGCACCATCTGAAGAGAAAAAAGAAATTAAAAATATAAAATTTGTACCTACTGAGGAAGACAAAGACTTTATCCGTGAATTACAAAAAGACATGGAAATTATTGACGAACCCTTTGTAAAAGCTGCAAAAAATCTTGGAATTACTGAAAATGAATTATTTTCAAAAATGAAACACTATGAAGAAATTGGTGTGATGAGAAGATTTGCAGCTATCTTAAGACATAGACAAGTAGGATTTACTGCAAACGGTATGATTGTATGGAAAGTACCTGAAGACAGAATTGCTAAAGTTGGAGAAACATTGGGCTCATTTCCTCAAGTAAGTCATTGCTATGAGAGACCAACATATGCTGATTGGCCTTACAACGTATTTTCTATGATTCATTGTAAAACTCATGATGAGGCAAATGAAATGGCAAAGACTATCCAAGATCAAATAAATGTAGATGAATACAAAATTTTATTCAGTTCTAGAGAATTTAAGAAAACTCGAGTTGAATATTTTGTAGAGAATTCATTTAGTTTAGAAGAAACAATTCCAGTATCTTAAAACTCATTTTCATCGTGCCCTACTACATGAATAATACAAAAGTATTGATCATTCATGTTGCAATAGTATAGGGATTCCTCTCCACACTCTTTACAGGGTGGTTTTTCATCTAATTCTGATAATTTTGTGTGATATACCTTACTTCTAGATGTGATGCTTGAATTTTTATAAATTCTGGTTAGATTAGAGTAATATTCTAATTCTTCAGGATTTAGAGACTGTTCGTTTTTAATTTTTTTAATTATTGATTCCCATTTTTTATATTTTCCAATTTTAGCAAGCTTCATTCGTTCAATAATTTCTATGGTTTTTTCTGAATCTATGGAATCCATCTATTGATTAGTTTGCTTGAGGTGTTGCTTTTAATTCATAAGCAGGCCATGTGTTGTACAAATCTTCAATCTCTTTCATATCTGATGCTGAAATGTATTCTCCCTTTGTCATTTCTACATAGTTTACAATCTCTTCTTCACTTACTACAGTTGGAAATACTGATGCAAACCCTTTCTTTGACATGATAAATTTCATAGATAACTCTGTAATTGTTAATCCATTTCTTTCTGCAATTGGTTTTAGTAATTCAACTTTTTCTAATGATGCTTTAATCCATTCTCCTTTTCTTACAGACCTATGATCTTTTTCATCAATTTTTGTTTCAGCATTAACTTTTCCTGTTAGTATTCCTGAAGCTTCAGGTACCCTAACCAAAATTCCTACATTTTTCTCTTCAGCTTTTTGCATTAATTCATTTCCTGGAGTCTGCTCTAAAATATTGTATACTGTTTGAACAGCACTAACATTTGGTCTCTCCATTGCTTCCATGCCTTCCTGTGTCCATCCTATTGCAGGACCTAAAGCCACTTGATATGTTTTAATTGATTTATCTGCAACAAAACTATCTAAAACATTAAAAATTGAATCATCCCGAATGTGATTTAATTTTGGATTGTGCAATCCATACATGTCTAGATGATCTGTTTGTAGTCGTTCCAAACTTGCCCTTAGTGCTTTTCTTGTAAAGTCTTCATCAAATTTCTGAGGTAACTCACTATGTCCTATTTGTTCTACTTCGGAGAAATCATAACCGTACTTTGTTGATATTACTACTTCGTCTCTCATGTCTTTGAAAACTTCTCCTATGAGTTTCTCACTTTTTCCCTTACCATACATGTCGCCTGTTTCAAAAAAGTTAATTCCTAAATCGTATGCTTTCTTTAACATTCTTTTTGCTTCATCTTCTTCAATTTTCTTGCCCCACCAGTCTAGTGCAATAGACCATGCACCAAATCCTAATTCTGATACTTTGATGTCTGTTTTACCTAGTTTGTTGTAATTCATCTTAATCTATCCTAAACTCGATATCAACGGTACAATATCTTTTTTGACACATACAATCATTGGAATGTCGTTTTTAACATATGTTGATACCTGAGTCTCTCGTAAATCCATTATCAAATCTTGAAAATCTCTAATATTGTCAACCTCAAATGCTAGCATAAAGTCTTCATCGTGTATTCCAAAGGAGTATGTTGTGTTGAGCACAATTTGGGGGTATTTCTTGCTCACCTCAATATGCTCATCCATTATTTCCTGGCGTTTTTCTTTTGGTAGGAGGTACCATTCCCTTGTTTTTGTAAATGGATAAACTATAACGTGCTTTTTTGGGTTATTGCCTGTGATAAAACCATGAGTTTTTTGTTCTTGTACATACATTGATGGTCTTGTACATGACAAGTATGTCATTGATGGAATGATATATTTTCCAAATACTGTTTTGTAAATTTTTTCAATTACTGTTTGAATCTCTTCTACTGTCTTTGCTGCAAACCAAAACAAAAAGTCTGCATCATCTCTTAGTCCCAAGTTTGAATATGATCTAAACATAATTCCTGAGTTGTTAATTACATTCTCAACTTCTTTTGCAGATTCTTCTTTTGCCAAATCTGCCATCCATCTCCATTTTGGATCAACTTTGAAAAATGAGAAATTAAAATAAAATTGATCATTTTCTTCTGACATATCAACCTCAATTTTGAAACCCTATTTAAACAAAAAACTAAATTATCTATTGTGAAATTTCAATAATCTTCTCAGATGATTTATGACCTGATTTTATTTGAATAAATGATGGCGATATTTTCAAATGTTTTGCAATTTTTTTAATAATTTCTTTATTTGCTTGGCCTTTGATGGGCTTTGTCTTAACTCCAATATTGATTTGCTCATCTTTAATTTCTAAAAATTCTTTAGAAAATTCTACATGTACTCTGTAAATCATTTTTTTGGAATATGGTATCTTTAAAATCAGTTAGGCTGATTGTTCTAAAGCCCATTCATAACCTTCAGCTTCAAGTTTGTCTGCCAATGAGGCATCACCTGTCTTCAACACTTGACCTCTGGCAAATACATGAACAAAATCTAATTTGTCTAAGAATTTTAGAATTCTAGCATAGTGAGTAATTATAATCACTGTTGCATCTTTACCTGAAACTTTACTGATTGCCTGAGCTACTGCTTGAACTGCATCAATGTCTAATCCTGAATCTGGTTCATCTAAAATTGATATCTTTGGTTTTAAAACTGCCATCTGTAAAACTTCTGCACGTTTTTTCTCTCCTCCTGAAAATCCTTCATTAAGATATCTGGAAAGGAATTCTTCTTTCAATCCTACTTTTTCTAAATTTTCTTTGAGATATTTTTGAAATTCTCTTACTGTGATGAATACTTCTCTATCATCGCCTTCAAGTGCTTTGCTTAGAGAATTGTATGCTGTTCTTAAGAAATGTGAAAAACCAACTCCTGATACTTCAGTTGGATATTGAAATCCTAGAAACAATCCTTTTTTTGCTCTTTCATCTGCTGTTAAATCTAAAATGCTCTCCCCGTCTAACAAAATATCTCCCTTGGTTACTTCGTATTTTGGATGTGCAAGTAGTGTGTAAGCTAATGTACTTTTTCCTGAACCATTTGGTCCCATGATGGCATGTACCTCTCCTGGACCAGTTTTCAAATTCACGCCTTTGAGAATCTCTTTACCTTCTCTTGATACATGAAGGTCTTTGATTTCTAAAACTGCCATATTGCGATTTGTTTCGAATCTCTATATAATACCGACGAAATTTAGCTAATCCTAATCGTCATTATACATAATAAAATGAAAAGAGGGGGGGGGTATAGTTAGTTGGCCAGAGATGGTCTCAAAGTAATTTTGAGTTTATAGCATGTCAGAATCTCTTTACATCTATTTCTGATAGTGACTTCTGTGACTCCTGCAATACTTGACACGTCTCTTTGTAGGACGCTTTGTCCAAGTAGGACAGATGCTACATACAGATATGCTGCGGCAATTCCATTTGGAGCCTTTCCATCAGCAATGCTGCTGTCTTTTGTTTTTTCAGCAATTTCCAAGGCTAGTCTTTCAACTCTAACCTCTGTCTGAGTCATATTTGCTATCTTTGAGATGTATTTGTCCATGGTTACGACTGGGGCATGTAATTGACCCATTTCCATTACCATGGTTCTGTAGTATCTAGCTGCAAGTTTTGTTTTTGATTTAACATCTTTTGCAGGGCAAATTCCGCGACAAATTTCTTCTAATGATCTTACTACGTCACATTGTTTGCATGCCATGTAAATTGTTGCTGCAGTAATACTTACTACAGATTTTCCCTTCACATCAACATGTCCATCCAAGTTTCGGTATATCATAGATGCAGTTTCTAACACATTCTTTGAAAGATTTAGACCATCACATGTTTCACCCATTTTTGCTAAAACATTTGCTAATCTTCTCTCTCTTGGTGAGGAAACTCTTACTCTTTGTTGCCATTTTCTGAGATTATTCATTTGGCCTGCAACTTCGCGGTTGATTGTTTTTCCGCTAAAGTCTTTAGCACTGATTGAAATCTCAGTTGTTATTCCCAAATCATGTTGGGAATAGGTTGTTTGTCCTGTTGCTCTTGCAAGCTTCATCTTGTCTTCGAAGTTTGAGCTAATTGTTTCTGGACCAAAGTCTGCTATCTGATCATCGACGACAACGCCGCAACCAGAGCAGATTATTTCACCGTTCTGCATGTCATCTACTAGTGTAGATTTACATTCAGGACAGTTTTGTTTTTCTAGTATGTTCATTATTTTTTTCTCCTAAATTTTTTTGGTCTACTCGCAGGAGATTCTTGAGATGCAAAAACACCTTTGCCAATGTATTTTTTGATATTGTTTGTTAATGGCGTTGCTGATGCAAACGGTCTACTTACTGGACCTATCAGTTCGTTTACTTTTGCAACTCTAGTTCCCTTTTCGTCACAGAGTATTTGTCCTTCAACTAGTTCTTTTGATAGTTGAATGATTACCCTGCCACTACCGGCTAGGTGCATTATTTCGCCTACCTCCTGCAATTAGAATTCTAAATGTTGTATTCTTATCATAGACTTCTGTCAACTTTACTTTAGCTAAGAGCTAGAATTCGTTTTATTTTGACTGCTTTGATCTTTTTGCCACTAACTTTTCAGAAATTTTGTTAAGTATTTTTGTCTTGGAGGATCCTTTTGGTA
>JABDOO010000130.1 GCA_013043295.1 Candidatus Nitrosopumilus sp. | reverse complement strand
AGACGTCTGCCAAGGACTAAGGCTCCAGCCAATGCTGCAAATCCTGAAGATATGTGTACTACAGTACCACCTGCAAAGTCTAATGCATAAGATGGCGATAAGTCTGGATCGAGGTCTATTGCACCTCCTCCTATGTAGCCTCCTCCCCATACCCAATGTGCTATTGGGTCATAAACGAAGGTACCCCATAAGAGTACGAATACGATCAATGCGCTGAATTTGATTCTGTCAATCAAACCACCAATAATTAGAACTGGTGTAATGATTGCGAAGGTTGCTTGGAACATTGCAAAGAGTTGGTGAGGTACTGTACCTGGCCAACCTTGACTACAATAGTCGCCATCCTTCATTTCATTCATCTGATAAGCATTAGACCATGTATCTGCACAAGGGCCTACTTCACCGAGAGGTGCCCAAGCTGATACCATGTTGAAACCAACATAATCTAAGTTACCCATGAATAAGTTTGCGTCAGAATCTATTCCGCCAAATGCTAGTGAGTATCCCCATAGAACCCATTGTACTGACATTAGACCCATTACAATAAGGGTCATACCAAGTACATTGACGATGTTCTTTGATCTGGCTAATCCGCCATAAAAGAAACCGACTCCTGGGGACATGAAGAGTACTAATGATGTTGCTGTTAGCATCCATGCTGTATCACCTGTGTCTATAAGACAAGGTAGCATGCCGCCTTCGCCATCATCATACCAACATTCGTTAGGGTTGCCAGTGTAAATTCCACTGGTTCCTTTAACATATCCGTCCATACCATCTTCAACACTTTGTGCGTATGCCTGAGACATAGCACCAGTTGCTGTGATAGATACTGCGGCTACAAGTAATAGAGCATACTTGTAGTTCCTAGAATTCATTAAATTTATCGAAATTGAAAATTATTTAAGCATTGAAGACCAGAAAGCATGCAAAAAAGTAAATTATTATATTTTAGTATATTCTGATAGTAACATAAAATATGAATATTATGATAAAGGTGAGAAGATGAAAGTCAAATCTGATACGAAACTAGCAATTTTTGATACATTCAAGACAAAAGGCAATGATCTTACAGGAGAAGCAAATAGACAAAGGGCGATCATCGCAATACTTGGCAGTAATGCAAATCCTGCTGAAAGGACAAGAACAGGGATTTCTCAGAGAATAGCTAAAAAGGCTGATATTGCTTGGAAGAATATCTATTCAGGCATATTTCGGGATTTAGATGAGATCTTACTTCCAATGGGAATTGCTGAAGAGGATGGAAGATTACCTTTGAAAAGAGGACCAAAGGCCCTACAAGAAAAAGGAATTCCATATTATCATTTGACAAAAAAAGGAATTTTGGTGGCTTTATCCATTAATGATTGTAAAAATAGAGAATATTTACTAAGTGAGTTTTTTGCAAAGTCTGAATCAAAAGAGAAAGAATTTGAGAAAATCCTATCCAGTCTTGTAAAGACAAGTCCAGTTTTCACATTTTCAATATTTCATAAATATGTCAAGGCGTTTTGTGAAAATAAAATTGAAGAATTACTCCCTTTTGAATTGTCAAAATTACAGGAAATTTCTGATGAATCTCTGATTATTCAGAAAGAGATTCTTTCTGCCTTTGTGAAACTATCAAAGCAGGAAAAAGACGAAGCCATCAAATTTTTAGATAAAATTACTTAGAATCTGTTCTCAAGAATGGATCGCCAAACATTAAAATCAGTTGCCTAAGGAGATTGATCGAAATGGGCGGTTCTAAGAATGTCTATGCCTCTGTAAAAGCATACAGTAAACGAGGTAAATTACTTACAAGAGGGGATTTTCAAACACTAGCTGAATCACGAGATTTAGAAGAATTGATGACCAGAATCAAAAATACTGTATATGGAGAAGCAGTAGCTGATATCCAAAAACCATATTCTTCACAAAGTATAGAATCAGCACTCAGAAGTAAATTAGCAGATATCCATTATTCTATTGCAAAGACTTCAGGGAATTCTGGAGTATTAGATGCATATTATATGAAATTCATTGTTTCAAATCTAAAGTTAATTTTAAAAGGAAAAATTTTAGGAAAACCACAAGAAGAGATTGAATCACATATCAATCTACATGCTGAGGAATTAATCAAACAAAGAGATATTGTAGTGAAAGCATTAGTTGCCAAGGACTTTGAAGAAGCTGTTGCAAGTTTGAATTCAGTTCAATTTGCAGATGAAATTACAAAGGCTGCAGCATTATACAATGAGAAGAAGAATCTACAAATCTTTGATACATATTTTGATAAAATATTATTTCAGCATCTTGCAGGTGCAATGAAGAATTATGCCGATAAGGAAGCCACAAAAATAGTTTCAATGGATATTGATTTTTACAATATTTTGAGTGTAATTAGAGGAAAGTTCTGGGGATTACAAGAAGAGCAAATTCAAGATTTGATCATTACTACTAGTCCACCTGCCAAAGAACTGCTAGGAAGAATGATGGCAGCTGCTACAGTAAGAGATGCATTCAATGAACTTTCAAGTACAAAATACAAGGATTTAGTTCCACAAGTTGAAAATGAATTAGATGCTATTGCTGAATTTGAAAGAGCTTTTGAATTGTCAATTTATACTTCATCACTTAGATCATTTACAAAGATGTTTAGCTTTGCAACGATTGTAGGAATTACAAAATTGACCTCATTTGAAATTAGAAATCTAGCAGCTATTGCTTTTGCTGT
>JABDOO010000145.1 GCA_013043295.1 Candidatus Nitrosopumilus sp. | reverse complement strand
CTGCTTTCATATTTTCTGGAACCTTGGTTGCAAAATCCTCTACAACTGTAATGTATTCTGTATATCCTCCTTTGAATGATTCTCCAGTAATTGTTGATGATTCACAGAGATACTCTTTTCCCTCTTTACAATATTGACATTCTTTACATGCTTCTAAAAGTGGAGTAATACCTGCTCTGTCCCCCACTTTGAATTTTGTAACTTTATTTCCGATTTCTACAACTTTTCCCACAACCTCATGACCTGGAACTGTTGGCAGTGTTGGAGGAATTCCAAGATCTTTCCAATCCCCTTCAATACCGTGAAGCTGTGAGTGGCATACTCCGCATGCCTCAATTTTTAATAAAATCTCATTTTCTCTTTTAATCTCATGCTTATCAATAGAAGTCAGTTTTAATGGATTGGTCTCAATTTTGTCACATTTCTCTAAAACCATAGCTCGCATCTTTTCCATATTTTGAAGAAAAAGACACGAAATTTTAAGATATGCTCATTAGAAAAATAAAGGACCAAATCCAGCATATTTTATGACTAAAATTACTGAAGAAGACAAAGAAAGGGTGAAATTATTACAAATTATAACCAGTTCTAAACACGAATTCAAAAAATTATCTCTAGAGCAATTACAGAGATTGCAAGAATTAGTAGAAAAAAAAGACTACAGCCATGACAAAAAAGCACACAAGTCTAAAGTCAAACTATTATCCAGAATTAATGTTAGAATTTATGAGTTAACAGAAGGCAAAGGAATTTGGGGCTAGCTTTCAACTAAGTACTAATATTCAAAAGAGTTTGATAAAACGTGGTAGAAAATAATCTCATTCATGAAAGTAGTCCTTACTTGTTACAGCATGCAAATAATCCTGTAAATTGGTATGCATGGAATGATGAATCACTAAAAAAAGCAAAAGATGAAAACAAACCAATTTTTTTAAGTATTGGATATAGCTCATGCCATTGGTGTCATGTAATGGCACACGAGTCATTTGAAAATGATGAAGTTGCAAAATTTATGAATGAAAATTTCATTAACATAAAAGTTGATCGAGAAGAACGACCTGATATTGATGATATTTATCAAAAAGTTTGTCAGATAGCAACAGGCCAAGGTGGATGGCCTTTGAGTATATTTCTTACACCAGATCAAAAACCATTCTATGCTGGAACATATTTTCCAGTTTTGGATTCTTATGGTCGTCCAGGATTTGGAAGTATTTGCAGACAACTCTCACAAGCTTGGAAAGAAAAACCCAAAGACATTGAAAGTTCTGCTGAGCGATTTCTTGGAGCCCTCAACAAAGCAGAAGCAATACAAATTCCATCAAAATTAGAGAGAGTAATTCTTGATGAGGCTGCAATGAATCTCTTTCAATTGGGGGATGCAACTTATGGTGGATTCGGTTCAGCTCCAAAATTCCCAAATGCCGCAAATGTATCATTTCTATTTAGGTATGCAAAACTCTCAGGTTTGAGCAAGTTCACGGATTTTGCGCTCAAAACACTGAGAAAAATGGCCAATGGTGGCATTTTTGATCAAATTGGAGGTGGATTTTCTAGATATTCTACTGATGCAAAATGGTTGGTTCCTCATTTTGAAAAAATGCTATATGACAATGCCCTAATTCCAGTCAATTATGCTGAAGCATACCAAATCACAAAGGATCCCTTTTACCTTGAAGTAATGGAAAAAACACTTGACTTTGTTTTACGTGAAATGACCTCATCAGAAAATGGATTCTATTCAGCATATGATGCTGATTCAGAAGGAGTAGAGGGAAAATATTACGTTTGGAAGAAAAGTGAAATTAAAGAAATCCTTGGCAGTGACGCAGAACTATTTTGTTTATACTATGATGTAACTGATGGTGGAAATTGGGAGGGAAACAATATCCTGTGTAACAATCTAAATATCTCCACTGTTGCTTTTAATTTTGGAATCTCTGAATCTGAAGTTAAAAAAATTATTAATTCATGCTCTGAAAAATTATTAAAGGTTCGCTCTTCAAGAATTGCTCCTGGATTAGATGACAAAATTTTAGTGTCATGGAATTCTTTAATGATCACTGCTTTTGCAAAGGGCTATCGTGTAACAGGTGACATTCGATATCTAAATGCTGCAAAAGACTGTATCTCTTTTATTGAAAAAAATCTAATTGTGGATGAAAAATTATTAAGAACTTACAAAAATGGGGTTGCAAAAATTGATGGTTATTTAGAGGATTATTCTTACTTTGTAAATGCATTGTTAGATGTATTTGAAATTGAACCTGATGAAAAATATCTTAAACTATCCCTAAAATTTGGCCATCATTTAGTAAATCACTTTTGGGATTCTGAAAATAATAGTTTCTTTATGACTTCTGATGATCATGAAAAATTAATTATTCGACCAAAGAGTAATTATGATTTATCTCTGCCTTCTGGAAATTCTGTCTCGGCATTTGTAATGCTTAGATTATATCATCTCTCACAGGAACAAATTTTTCTTGATATTGCCACAAAAATAATGGAATCTCAGGCACAAATGGCCGCAGAAAATCCCTTTGGATTTGGTCATTTGCTAAATACTATTACAATGTATATACAAAAACCTACAGAAATTACCCTTATCAATACTGAAAATTCTGAAATATGTCAATCACTACTTTTGGATTATTTGCCAAATTCATTTTTAATTACAATCCAAAATGTTTCTCAACTTGATAATCTATCAAAATATCCGTTCTTTTCAGGTAAATCATTTGAAGACAAAACTTGTGTTTTTGTTTGCAAAGACTTTGCTTGCTCACTACCCCTGCATACTATAGAAGAAATAAAATCAAATCTTTAGATTTTTTTTAAATCTAT
>JABDOO010000022.1 GCA_013043295.1 Candidatus Nitrosopumilus sp. | reverse complement strand
TCTCAGCAGGTTTTGCTGGAGCTGGTTTGGTTTCTGCAGGCTTTGTCTCTGCAGGTTTTGTTTCAGCTGGTTTTACCTCAGCAGGCTTTGTTTCTGCTGGTTTTGGAGCAGGTTTGGCTTCAAGCTGTGTTGATAATTTCGTTAATTTTGCCTCTAGTTCTGCAATTTTAGACTCTAGATCTTTTTTTGTACTTGCCTTTTTTGCTGCCATTCCTTTCAGTAAATATCCTATTGTTTATTTACATTTTGATCATCAAGAATTTTTATTCAAAATAATTAGTAAAAACAAACAATATTTTGTAAAAATTTCATTTGTTTAGGATTAATCAGGTTCCCAGAATTGCATGACATACATGCAATTATTACATCTCCACAATCTAACATGAATTCCATTATTGGGATCAGCAGCATAAGTGCCATCATCAAGTTTCACAACAGTTGGAAGATAGCTTAATTCGTTGTTTTCAAGCCATTCGTTTTGCTGGCAATTAGGACATTTGATTTTTGGGCCCATATACGATATAGTATATCATCAAAGTAGAATATTACTATTAAAAACAAAAAAAGAGATGCAATAGTTCTTCAATCATCAATTGCATTGCGAATTTTTTAGCATCTTTTTCTTCATCAATTAAGGATCATGGATGTTACCACTAGATTCAAAATTACTACTAGTGTAAATATAAGAAATGCGAATAACCATTTATGGACATTATATGGGGCAATGTTGGAAAAGTTCTTTCAGACCAAACATTTGAGTTGAATTTAACACATAGAAAGGATGGTAACAAAAACACATACTCAGATATAGAAAAAATCAGAATCAGTGAAACTGATTTTATGAGCCTGCCAGCTGATATCAATAATTACACAAAAGAATTAGTTGAAGAAAACCTCTCAGGAGTATTTGTAAAATGTGAAATTAAAGACAAGGATGAAGAAGGTAATTGGATATCATCTGTTTCACATTCAGGTCAAGGAGGATATTAGATGCTTCAATCATGGCCTTCAATAACTATTGACCAAAATGAAATACTAGAAAATAATAAAAAATTAAGTAAAATTATTGACGGTGAATTTTCAGTTCTGATTATAAAGAATTTTTACGATAAAGATTCATGCAATACAATTATTCAAAGAATTAATTCCAATACTCCAAACCAACATCAAATAAAAAAAATAGGAGTCTCACTTGTTTCACATATAACCAGGAAAGTAGAATATTTTGCAGAGGCAGACAAAGCTAGGAAAACCCTTAGAGAAATATTTTTTGAGTTAGAAGATCCCAGAAAAAAGATTCACAGTACTTTGAGTAAATTTTTTCCAGATAAAGAAATTTCAATTGCCGTAGAAAATAGTAAAAAATATGCTTGTGGGGTAATCAGATTACATGAATTTGGAGATTCAGCAGCAATTCATAGAGACAATGTAAGTTATGAGGCAAAAAACAATGATGTTTCTAAATTCCCAATACAATTATCAACAGTACTATACATTCAGCAATCCGAAAATGGAGGAGAATTAGTTTTGTACAAAAAGTCTTGGGAGAAATCAGATGAAAGATTTCGAAATATTGAATTTGGGTATAAACGAGATGTAGTTGCAAATTCAACTCAACATGTAAAAATTAAACCAAATCAAGGAGACTTGATAATAATTAATCCAAATTACTATCATGAAATACTACCTGTAAAAGGCAGTAAAAGACGAATAACTTTGGGATTGTTTTTAGCTTTTTCAAAATATGGAAAAAAAGTTGTGACTTGGTCTTAAAATAATGAGCGGCACGATATCTCAAGAGGAATAAAAATAGAAAATAAAAGATATTTTTTGAATTAGAAACCTTTTGGTAGTGTACCTTTTGCAGGTTTTGGTGGTTCTGGTGTTGGTGGTTGTTGTTCTGCTTGTGCAGCAACGCCTTCAACTGTCATATTGACACCACTGAAACTTCCAAATTTCTTATCAGCAGGATGATATGCAAGTCTAGTTCTGGTTGCATAGTATTGGTTTGAACATGCTGTGTAACCTGTTACCACTGCTTTTTGATCATTCC
>JABDOO010000114.1 GCA_013043295.1 Candidatus Nitrosopumilus sp. | reverse complement strand
CAATTAGGCATGATGATTGCAGAAGCAGCAAAAAAAATGCCTAATGAAATATCTGAAATTATAGTATTAGATCCTACTGAGAATTGCCCTGCAGCACAAGTTGGAGCCACACAAATTATTGCTGATTTTAAAGATAAAGATGCAATAATTGAATTATCTGAAAAATCAGATATCATCACATATGAAATAGAGTCTGGAGATAGTGATGTTTTAAAATCAGTTGAAAATAATGCTGAAATAAATCCATCGCCTGAAACCTTGAGAATAATACAAGACAAATATCTACAAAAAACTTTTTTGAAAGAAAATGATATTCCTGTTCCTGATTTAGTAGAAATTAAAAATATTGGCGATGTTAAAAATACTTTGAAAGAATATGGATATCCTGCATTACTAAAAGCAAGAAGAGATGCATATGATGGACGTGGAAACTATAAAATTGATTCAGAAAAAGACATCCAAACAGCATATGATTATTTTAAAGGTCAAAAATTACTTTTAGAGAAATTCGTACCTTTTAAAATGGAAGTATCGGTTATAGCTTCCCGAAATACAAAGGGTCAAATCAAAACATACCCCTTGGTAGAAAATATTCATGAAGAAAATATTCTTCGTGAGACAATTGCTCCCGCAAGAGTTTCAGAAGAAGTTACAAAAAAAGCAGAAAAGATTGCAGAAAAGATAATGACGGTTCTAAAAGGAGCAGGAATATTTGGTATAGAGATGTTTGTTACTCAAGATGATTCTATAGTAATTAATGAAATTGCACCACGTGTCCATAATTCTGGACATCATTCATTACAGTCAAGTGAAACATCTCAATTCGAACAACATCTTAGAGCAATTCTAGGATTAGATTTGGGGAGTACTAAATTACTCCACAATACTGTAATGTATAACATACTTGGATCTAAAGAATTTCAAGGGGAATACAAGCCACTAGAAATTTCCGAAAAGAATTTGTTTTTAAAAATGTACGGTAAGAAAATTTCAAAACCTCTAAGAAAATTAGGCCATTTTAATCTGGTTGGGAATAATGGTGAATCCATTGATGAATTAATTAAAAAACTTGATACTCTCAAAGATAGGGCAGCAGTACAACCCATCTGACTAAGTTTATTAATTGTGAAGAAAAAAATTCTGTATGGCACTTACCACTTCATTGATCCTTACTGGAATTGCAATAGCATTGCTTGTGCTTTATGCAGCAGATGTAGCAGTTGCAATGTCTTCAGACAGCGATAATGGATCTTTGCCACTAGACCACATGCAAAGAGGAATGGGACTAGGAGGACCTGCATTGATATTACCAATAATTGCATTTTTCATTTCTAGAAAAGAACCTTCTAAAGGATTAGGAATAATGATAATTATAACAGGAATCTTAATTATTATTGGTGGAATTGTAGTTTTAGTAAACCCTGCACCCGCAGCAGAAACTTCAGATAGAGATCCAATATCATCAATGGCAATGATGTTTATCCCAGCAGCAATTCAATTGGCATTAGGCGGCATTAAAATTTCAAAATCCTAATTTAAAATATCATGCCTACTTGTGCAAAATGTGAAAATAACGTCAATAAAGTGTATGACTGTGATCACACAGATTTTGAAGAGTATTGTGTAGAATGCTATACTGAATTACATTATTACTTGACAGAGAAAGAATAGTTATGTTAACGGATAAAGACATTGCAATCTATGCATTAGGAAAAACAGAAGGGGTTCATTCAATTGCTGAAACCCTGGGAAAAGGATTAGATGATGAAAAATATATTGAATCATGGAAAAAGACTATGAAATTATTAGGAATTGATATGCCATTAGAGCATCTAGAAGAAATTTACAATGAATTTGCAAAAAGAATGGAAGAAGTAGTCTCTGCTGAAAATATAAAAACTGAAAATAATACAACCAAGTAAATGAAGGCAATAATTTTAGCTGGAGGTAGAGGGAAACGATTAAGACCTATTACAGACTATGTCCCAAAGCCACTAGTTCCAATCAAAAATATTCCCATAATTGAGTGGCAAATAAAATATTTAAAAAAATATGGAATTAAAGAAGTAATAATTTGTACTGGATATAAACAAGAAATGATTGAAGATTATTTGGATTCTAAAAGAATGAAAATAAAAATAGTTTATTCAATTGAAAAAACACCCCTAGGTACAGCAGGTGCAATTAAAAAAGCTGGTAAAATAATCAAGGATAATTCTTTTGTAGTTATTAATGGAGATGTCATAACAAACATTAATCTAAAAAAATTGTTACAGACAAAAAATAGTATTGCTTCAGTAGAATTAAGAACCAAATTTGGAATATTAGAAACAAAAGAAGATAAAATAACAAAATTTAAAGAAAAAAAAGAAATTTCAGATTTATGGATGAATGCGGGAGTATATCATTTACAAAAAAATATACTAAAAGATTTACCAAAAAAAGGAGATATTGAGAAAACAATTTTTCCTAAATATGCAAAAAATGGATTACTTAACATTGTTAAATTTAAAAATGCCAAATGGTATTCTATAGATTCATTCAAAGATATAGAGGAATGTTCTAAGAATGTGGAAAAAATAATAAAATAAAATTTAGATTTTATGCACCAGTTCGATGTAATGTGACCATACAATATGCTATTTCTTCCACGAAAGACTCATCTTTTGTGATAGAAGCATATTTTGTTGCATCATTCCAAAAAGTAGGTTTTTCTGAATGTTTTTCTGAGAATAATTGTAGACTCATAATTCTAATTATGAATTGATCTGATAATCCTCAGCCTCAATCAAAATTAACCTATTACTAAAACAGATACACTAGAATATCCAAATGTATTATCAATTTCATGCGTATTGCCTGTAGTTTAGGGTCATTATTATCAATAAATGAGGTGTTAGAATGCTCAGAAATTATTTCACAGACCAAGACTGAAACAATTTGGGTTCCTGAAACATGGGGAATGGAAAATTTTTCTATGCTCAGTGCAGTTTCTGAAAAACTCAAAAATCCTAGAATTGGCTCATCAATAATTAACATCTATTCTCGTAGTCCTACGTTAATTGCAATGGGTGCAGCTACTGTAGACACAATTTCAAACGGAAGACTAGTTTTAGGATTAGGAACTAGCAGTCTCCCAATTGTTGAAGAATTTCATGGATATGGTTTTGATAGTCCATTGACTAGAATGACAGAGTATGTTCAAA
>JABDOO010000088.1 GCA_013043295.1 Candidatus Nitrosopumilus sp. | reverse complement strand
CATCTACAGATAAAATCAAAATATTAGTCTCATCTGAAAATTCTGAAATAGAGTGTGATTTTGAAGCAATTAAAGTAGTTTTGATTAATCTGATTGTAAATTCAATGCAGGCAATAGAAAACGAAGGAGAGATCAAAATTTCTTCCAAAATTAAAGATGAAAGAGTAATTATTGAGATTGAAGATAGTGGACCAGGAATTCCAGAAGACAAACTAGGAAAAATCTTCGAGCCATTATTCACTACAAAGCAAGAAGGAACAGGATTGGGTCTTGCTAGTTGTAAATCACTAGTAGAACAACATCATGGAACTATAACTGTGAAAAACAACCCAACCAGATTTATAATTGAGATTCCAAAAAAGATAGAATCTATAACAAAATAGAAGACAGAAATTTTTCTAGAATTATCCTTTACTATATCAAGCAGGTAAGCGTTGACATGTAACACGACAATAGGATATTGTGTTTGGACATCCTTATTCTGTCTTCATTATCTATACGTAATTCAGAATAATAAACCAGAGCACTAAGATCATGTATATTTGTAAATAATTTATAAAAAATCTAAATGAATTTAAAGATTGGATGTACTGGTTGGAGCTACCAAGGTTGGTCTGGAACTTTTTATCCTAGAAATTTAAAAAGTTCAGAATGGCTGAAATATTATTCTCAGTTATTTGAAATTACAGAGATAAATTCTACTTTTTACAGAATTCCTGCACAAGAAATAGTCAGACGTTGGAATGCTGATACTCCAAGACATTTTAGATTTACAGCAAAATTTCCATCAGCAATAACACATGAAAAGAGACTAGATAGAGTAAATTCTGAAATATTTTCATTTTTAGCATCACTATCCCCAATTCATGACAAAATAACAGCCCTAGTTTTGCAATTGCCTCCATCATTGTCATTTGATGAGGCTAAACCAAGACTAGGAGAACTCTTTGATATGCTTCCAGATGATTTTATGTATCCAATTGAGGGAAGGCATGAATCATGGTTTTCAGAGGATGCCATTAGATATCTTAAACAAAACAAACACTGCCTTGTATGGAATGATGTTTCAGGTGTGAATAATCCAATGCCAATTACTTCAAACTATCTATACATCAGATTAATTGGAGATCGTTCTATTCCAGATTCAGAATTTGGTAAAGTTTCAAAAAACAAATCTGAATTAATTAGAAACTGGGCAAACAAAATTCAGAGGATAAAAGATATTCCACAAGCTATGGTAATGACAAACAATCACTTTGAAGGGTTTGCTCCAGCTACAGCAAATTCTTTAAGAACTCAGCTTGGAATGCAGGAATTAATTTGGGAAGAAAAAAAGCAAAAGACATTAGGTAATTTTTAGAGACAGAAATCCTTCAACTACAGGGGAGTACTGAAGAACTTCCGCTCTCATCCAACCAAAAGAATGGGATGTTACCAATAATAGCGTGTTTTTAATATTTAAGGTAACTGTGTTATTGTACTAGTGGTAACACCAATTGCCTCTCCAAAATAATATCCAGATAAAATAGTTCCAGTAGACCAAACACTAGAACCTGCAAATGTGTATAGTACAAATTTTGGGATTTTCATTTTAAGTAATCCTGCTGGAACTGAAATCATTTCTCTCATTACTGGAACCATTCTTCCCAAAAACACTGCCTTGTCACCATATTTTTCAAACCAAATTTCAACACGCTCTAATTTTTTCTCGTTCACTTTAACATATTTCAAATATCTAAGTAATGCAACACGTCCTAACTTTAGGGCAATAAGATAGATTGCAGAGGTACCTATTGTTGCACCAATTGCACCAAGTAAAATCATCGGAATTAATCCAAGTTCAGTAACACCTTGCTGTGATGCTAAAAATCCCGCTGTTGGAAAAACTGCCAAAGTAGGAATTGGTGGAACTATTGTTTCAAGCAAGGCTGCTAAAAAAATTCCTTCATAGAGATGATCACCTAAAAAATCTGCTATCCATACTAAAAGAGAATCAAATGGTTCCAATGATTCTGGCAATGAGATCTTACTAAATTACCTTACTCGAATCAATTCTAGGCTGAGTATAACCATAGATTTGGATAGGAATTGGATAATTTACTAAATATCAAACCATCATCAAGCCATTATGAAGTTAATAGTTGGAATTGTGATTCTTACAATAGTAGTTGGTGGAATTTCAGTTTATGCCATATCACCATATTTTACTGAATCAAGTATAGATGAGGAAATTCCAACTAATGCAATATTTCAGTCAAACGTGATGGAAGAAACTATGATGGAAGAAACTATGATGGAAGAAACTATGATGGAAGAAACTATGATGGAAGAAACTATGATGGAA